>MGZZ01000111.1:0-25048 GCA_001802795.1 Ignavibacteria bacterium GWC2_36_12
TACCCGTCCTTCTTATCCTTAAGTGTATCTGTGAAACTTGCAAGTGTGTAAACCATCGAAATATAATAGTAAGGTAGCCATTTGTCTTTTTCAGCAAGCGCAATTCTTTCAAAGCTGTTTGCAACAGCAAGGTAATCACCTACATTTTGCGCTGAATCTATCAGAACAAGATTCTTTTTCATTTCATTAACGTACCTGGAATCATCTGCATGAATGAGCCCTGTAAAAAGAACACAAACAAGAAGAGTATATAACATGTTCATTACTACTTCCTTTCGGATATTATTTATTTTTTTACTTGTTAAAAATTCCAATATCGAATTTCTATATTCAAAACATATAGTAACCTGATAATTGGATTTGATATTTGCTTGTCATTTGAAATTTGTTTTGGTGCTTAGTGCTCTAATTCATAAATACTATGACATAAACTATTCTTAATCTTGCTCTTAATCTTAATCGTAATCCCCATAGCACCAAGAGTAAGAGTAAGATCAAGATTACGATTAAGATTACGATATGTCATAATTAAGAATATGTGTGCATAGTTTAATATGGATTTGTTTCTCCAAGACTGATAAACATTCCTATAAATGCTGTTCTTAAAGCCTGTGGAAGAATCGGCTTATTAACAGTTCCGTCTGATGAATACCTGTACCCGTACACATTGCTGAAACCAAGAAGGTTATCAACAGAGAAAAATATTACAGTAAAGTTTCCGAACACACTCAATAAATGGCTGAAGTTTAAACTGAGATTGTTATAATTCTTTGCCCTGTCACCAAGAAACTCAGGATTATGTGGATTGTAAAAGGGTCTGCCGGTTGCAAATGTATATGTTATACCAACCAGTGTTGTAATTGATTGAAACCATCTTTTTGCAACAACAGAAAATGTATGGGGCGTTGCAAAAGTAGGGAAAGCCTGTGTTAAATAATTGCTGAAATCACGCTTTGTATCGAGATAAGAATAAGAAACCCAGTAATCCATATAATCAAAAGTTGCCTGGTCGCGCCAAAAAATATCGATTCCTTTTGCATAACCGTAACCGTTATTACTTAGGGGAACTTCCGGCAGGTCTAAAAAGGGATATTCATTATACAATGTACCCTTCGCCAGCTTATCATAATCTTTATAATATATTTCAGCCCGGAATGTTCTGTTGTTATCTATATGCTGAAAATTCAGAATATAATGAGTTGCTTTTTCATAATCGAAAAGCGTTGGACTGGCAGGTGTGTAGACAGTCTGCATTAAATAATCTTTCTGAGGCGTCTGGAAAAAATTGCCGTATGCAAAATTAAACTGTCCGTAAGTACTAACCCTGTATGCAAGTGAAAGACGCGGGGCAATATTCGATTTATCAAGAATTTTCGAATGCTCTGCTCTTACACCTATTCTTGCAGCAATATCATTTGTAAAGAAAATATCCGCTTCAACATATCCCGCAGAAAGAACTTCATTAATGTTGCTGTTAAGCTGGTTGTAACTGTCTTCATAAACTACATTCTGAACTTCGCTGCCGAAAGTAAGAAATGAAGCTGAAAAAAGATTTTTTGTAAGAGTAATTCTTCCCTGGCTTAATTTCTCTACCTGGTTAATGCCGGCGCCACCAAAATCAATTTTATCTTTATCGTAACTGAAAGAACCCCCGCCAAAGAAAGTCCAGTCTTCGCCGAGGATATCGCGATAACTTACATTAAAGTAATAATTGTCGGTTTTCAGTCCGAAATAATCTTTATATGAAATATTTCCGGCAGCAAGGCTGTCGAGATTTTCCATGTGTAAAGAAAGATCGCCGGTGCTGAATGTAGAAAGCACTTTCAACATACCCGATTCTGAAATCTTTTGCCTGTAATTGAATGAAGCGTCGAATCCACGCGGTGCAATATCCCAATCGGTTCTTTGTTTTTGTATTTCAAAATAGGGTTTTAAGTTTGAGTAAAAAACTTCACCAGCCATAGAAGCATCTTCCCATACCTGAATATGAGAGGCGCCAAACCCTAACGGCATAAGATTTATTGAGGTTATAGTTTGATTTGCGAGGTCTTCTGTTTTTAATATCAATGCGGATGAGAGAGCCTGCCCGTACTGTGCAGAATATCCACCTGTACTAAAAACAACTCCTTTAAACAAAGCAGGCGAGAACCTTCCCCTGGAAGGAATATCAGGAACGCTGCTGTAAAAAGGTTTCTGCACAACCATATCGTCGATGATGGTTATTGTTTCGGAACCGGCACCCCCCCGTACAAAAAGCCCTTCCGTTTCGCCAACCTGCTGTGTACCGGGAAGTGTTTCAAGTGCACTGTAAATATCGGCATCCGAACCGGTTGTAAATATATCGAGAGGGCGAAGAATTACAGCTTTGTTCTCATCGCTTGCTTCAAAGGAGCCTGCTGAAATAACTACCTGGTCGAGTTCGCCAGCTTCTTCTTTAAGAATAAAATCAACAATAAGTTCACCGCCGCCGAGAGTAATTTTTTGCTCTTCTGATTTGTAGCCGATAAAACTTGCAACAAGAATTCCCTCCCCTTCTTCAAAAGTATCGAATGAATAATTGCCGTTTCCATCCGTTGAAATTCCATCATAAGTATCTTTTAGAAAAACGTTAGCGGAGGGAAGCGACTCCCCTTTTTCAGTAGATACTTTACCGGATATTTTAGTTTGTGCAAAAGATATGTTAATCAAACAAAAAAGGAATAGTAGAAACGACCTCATACATCACCTGAAAATTTCATAATGCACAAGTTAAATTAAGCGTAAAAGTATTTAAACAGAAATTCGGTGAGTTGAGGAGATTGGTCGGTGAGTAAATTGGATAATAAGTTTGCTCAATCCAACTTTTCTCCAAGTCCATGCTTCCTGAACAGCTCGGAATATTTTTTAAACACGGATGCTTTTATCCTGTCAAGCTCTTCAACAAACTCGATAAGTGTTAAGTCTCCGCCGTATTTAAAATAATAATCAGTCAAAAGACGAAGATATTTTTCAGTCAGCTTTGAGATTTTATCAAATGATAAATGAGTATTTTTATCCAGTGCATCAAAACTTCGCTCTTCTTCGGGGCGAATAAGTTCTTCATCGCTTAAGGCAGAATAATCATCTACCCTGCTCTCAAGCTCCTTGTGCACAGCCCAGTTTGTTGCAAGTTGAAAAAGAATTTCCACAATCTTATTTAGTTCCCGTTCTCTTTCATTAATATAGCTCAGCTTTTCCTTGTTTTCTTTCTCAATTGAGAGTGCTTCAATTTCAAATTTCTTAAGAAGTCCGGCAAGGTCTGTACGTTTTTCATTTCCGGAGACCATATCTTTGAAACGAAAAACTATTTTCTCGTTAAAAGCAATATCCATATCGTTGTTAATATTGTTGGCAACAAGCAGCTCAATAATTTCCTCCTTAAATTCGGGGTAACGTCGTTCAAGGAATTCTTCAGTATAAGTAAAACTATCATCGCATTCTTCAGGACTGTTCAGTAAACTGACAAGATATGACCTCAGTTTAAGGAGTATAAAAAACAGGTCGGGTTTATCGGGTTCCATTTTTTTAATGTATAATGTAGAATTAAAATTACATTTTAAAAATAGATATTTATCAGCTATAAAGCACCCCTGGGGTGAAAAAAGGTTGTGTAATAACAGACTCTTATTGTTAATTTTACATTATGAAATTTAGATCTCCCGGATTTTATGGAAATCTTTTCTATGGAATAGCCATCATCCTTCTTTTACTTACCGGCTGTTCATCAACTGCTGCTTTGCTCTTTGATTCGGCTAATGAAAAATATTCCAACAGGGATTACAACGGAGCTATCAGGGATTTATCTGCAGTGATCGGGATTGAGCCAGACAACTACAATGCTTACTTGAAACGAGGCAAATCTTATGGTAACATCGGAAATCATAAAGCAGCGGTTGAAGATTACAGTATAGCTATTGTATTAAATCCCGGCTTTTCACAGGCTTATTTAAACAGGGGAATCGAATATCTGAATCTTGGAATATACAACATGGCAATTATTGATCTTGACAAAACAATTGAGCTTGAACCGAATTCAGATCTTGCTTACTTCAGCCGTGGATACGCAAAAAGCCTGATAGAAAAATCTGAAGAAGCAATTATAGATTACACAAAAGCAATCGGGCTAAACCCCGAATATGCACACGCCTACGTTAACAGGGGAAATATAAAAAGTCATCTGAATGATTATAAAGGAGCCATTAATGATTTTTCAAAAGCCATTGAAATTGACCCTTATGAAATTAATGCATATATCAGTCGTGCCGGAGACAAAGCATTAACAGGAGATAAAAAAGGTGCGATAGAAGATTTTACAACAGCTATAAAACTTAAACCCGGCTATACAGACTTATTTTACCGGCGCGGAGAATTAGAGGCAGAACTGGAATTATATGCTGATGCGGTAAATGATTTTGCAGAAGTTATAAAACGGGACTCCACTAATTCGGGGTCATACTATTACAGGGGAATATGTCTTATCAAGCTTAATAAAAAAGAAGATGGGTGTAAAGATTTAGTTAAAGCAGGGGAGCTCGGTTATATATATTCGTATGAGCAGATACAAAAATATTGCAGGTAACCGGGGGTATACCTTCCTTAAGTTAATCTTCACCTTAAATAAAAAATTTATTGCATTACTCTAAAAGTTTTTTTAGGTTAAAAGCGGTCTTTAATTGTTCTGTACCATTAACAAAGTTGGAGGGTGCAATGGCAAGAGTTTCGAGTCCTTATTATTCCAAAGAGGGAAGCGTCTATCACATTTTCAGCGATTGTTCTGCCGGGAAAAGTATTAAGAGAAGTTTAAAGGTGGCGGGCAGGGGCAACAAAAAACTATGCGGCGCCTGCAAAGGAATTAAAGCGGGTAAACGCACGAGATAGACTGGCTATTAAGATTAATATCGAGGATAATTTGTAGGAACTTGATTAACTTGCCTGACTCAGGCGGGTCAAGTTCCTGCAAGTATGATATTAATTCATTCTTTCTTCATTACAATCCCTGTTGAAGGTTCAAGGATAACTTTCTTTATAATAGTATCAAGAACTTTTATTCCTGCATTATCTTTATTTACCAGAACCTCCCAATTCCCTTCCGGCAAACGAAATTCCTGATCCTTTGATTGATCGGCATTAAATAAAACTATAAGCTCATCGCCACCGTGAGAAAGATGAAAGCCCAAAGCGAATTCATTATTCTTAATATCGTAAAAAGTTATCTCCTCATACTTTGCTTTCCTGAATGCAGGAAATTTTTTTCTTAATTCAATTAAGCCTTTATAATAGTTCACCAGCTCTTTGTTGATTTCTGAATGATTATAATTAATATAATTTGTCTCATTATCCTTATTATAAGAATTATGATCGATCATTCCCTTCATCGTATCTTCTGCACTGGTATTTTCGGAAATAACTTTACTGCGTGCATATTCCTGTCCTGAGTGAATCATCGTAATGCCCTGGCTGGTAAAAAGAAACAGGGCTGCTAATTTGTTAAGTTTTAGTTGTTGAGATGAAAGCTTTACAAAATCATCGATATTCTTTACAACTTTATGCGGATCGGTTTCATTCAATCCAATTCTAATAAAATCACCCAAAGTATAACCATCGTGTGCCTCGAGATAATTAACAGAATGCTCAGGCTTTTCAAACAAACCAAATTCATCCCGGACCAATGTTCCGTTAACATAACTCTTAATTCTGCCGTGATTATTATTTCCGTACCACTTACCAAAAATCCATCCCTGACTGTTAACAGGATTTTCACCTTTTACTCCGTTTCGAATCTGGTCATTCCAGCTTGCCCAGCTTCTCTTAGAAAACCCGGCTGGATCGTAACCTCCTCCCCATGGCTCGCTTATAAAAATAACATTGGGATTTACTTTTTTTGCTTCCTCTTTTACTTTTTCTATTGTCTTCCAGTCAATCAACTTCGCAAGATCAAATCTGAAACCATTGACGTGGTATTCTTTCATCCAATAAAGAATACTTTCAATTATCATTCTCCTGAGCATAGGTCTTTCAGTCCTCAGGTCATTGCCGGTTCCGCTATGCTTTATAAAGTGTCCCTTTTCATCGAGCCTGAAATAGTATTCTTTATCAATCTCTTTCAGGTTGCCCAATTCATATTCTGAAAGATGATTATACACGACATCCATTATCACGCTGATTCCTTCTTTATGAAAAGCCTTTACCATGTCTTTAAAATCTTTTATCGATTTTGTATCCTTCCCGTTCCAGGTATCCCACTTTATTTCTTTAACATTCTCGCTGTAATAAGCTTCCGGGGCAAAGAAAGCTGCGGTCATATATCCCCAATGATTTCTTTCATAAGGATTCCATGTATTTAGCTTCCCATACATAGATTTTTTATAAGGAGCTTCGATATTTCCAAATTCCTGGGCGGGAAGAAGTTCGACTGTATTTACCCCCAGACAGTGAATATAGTCTATTCCTCCCCGCCTATTTTTTTCAATTAATCCCTGGTAAGTTCCCGGCTCTTTGGCACCTGATGAAGGATGAATTGTCATATCACGAATGTGCATTTCATAAATAATCAAATCCCGCCAATCCCTCTTTATCCAGTTATCCCCTTCCCAGTTATAATCTTCTTCTTTTACAACAATTGATTTCCGCAGATTAAAATAAGTATTTAAAGAAGCAACCCCTTTAGTGTAAGGATCTATACAAAGAATTTCTTCTTTCCCTTTATGTTTAACTTTGTAACTGTAATAAAGTCCATACTTTTCTCCTGCAACGGATGTTTCCCAAACCCCGTTATCATCTTTTGTCATTTCGTATTCATCACCATTGCTGTTTCCAGGTTCATCAAAAATAACGAGCGTAACTTTCTCGGCGTTTGGCGTAAAAAGCCTGAAATAAGTTTTTCCATTTTCAACAAATGAACCCAGCTTTTTAGTCGAATAAAATTTATCCAGCTCGTCAAGCTTATTTAAATATTGTATTTGTTTCTGCGTCAGTTTGGATTTGTCGTGTGTATGCAAAGCAATATCCTCTAAACTGTTATTAAATAGGAAGGTGACAATTAGCAGAATAATATTAATATGATTCTCAAAAGAAATTATAGTAAATGATACTCAAAAATAAAGCCAACATTTAGTTACTTAAAATTTTACCGTCAACAACAGGTGTTACGCAAATTAACGGATTTTCCGGCACACCAAAATTTCCGAATATTTCCTCGAACAATTCAAATTGCTTCCCTCTTGCCTCGAGCTTTGCAAATTTATTATACGGCATGTGCCTACCGCTCTTATCAGAGGGAGCATCAAACCGGTAGGATTTGTTATAATCCTCTACTGCTTTACTTTTAAGGAATTCAATCTTTCTGTCGTCACCGCCTTCTCTTTCGTATGCAACGGCACGGAACTCCACAACAAATCCATCGTTTATAATAAGATAAATATTCAGAATAATTTCGTTCATACTTGATCTTGCTCTTGAACCTGAACTTTACTCTTGAACTCAGTTTGGACCAATCATCTTTTCAGGTCTGACTATCTCATCGAATTTTTCGGCAGTAAGTAAACCCAATTCTATTGCAGCTTCTTTTAAAGTTTTATTTTCTTTATGAGCCTTTTTAGCAACCTTTGCTGCATTATCGTAACCTATGTGAGGATTAAGAGCTGTAACAAGCATTAGAGAATTCTCAAGATGCTTGTTGATGTTTATTTTGTTCGCTTCAATTCCAACAACGCAATTATCTGTAAAGCTTTCACAAGCATCGGAAAGAAGCCTGATAGAATTGAGCACGTTAAAAATTATAACAGGCTTGAAAACATTAAGTTCAAAATTCCCGCTCGCACCTCCAAAGTTAACAGCAACATCATTCCCGAATACCTGTGCGCAAACCATTGTCATAGCTTCCGATTGAGTGGGATTAACTTTCCCAGGCATTATAGAACTTCCGGGCTCATTTTCTGGCAGATGAATTTCACCTAACCCGCAGCGTGGTCCCGAACCAAGCCAGCGAATATCATTAGCAATTTTCATTAAAGATGCAGCCAGAGTTTTTAAAACTCCGTGTAACTCAATCATAGTATCGTGAGTAGCAAGCGCTTCAAATTTATTTCTTGCAGTTACAAAAGGTTTCCCCGTTATCTCTGAAATCTTTTTTGCAGATTTTACCGCAAATTCAGGATGAGTATTTAATCCCGTTCCAACCGCTGTTCCCCCCAAAGCGAGTTCATAAAGTCTCGGAAGAGTTCCATTAATCCTTTCAAGTCCGTTTGTTAATTGTTGAACATATCCCGAAAACTCCTGTTCCAATGTTAAAGGAGTTGCATCCATAAGATGTGTTCTTCCAATTTTTATGATTGAATTGAACTCACCCGATTTTTTTTCAAGAGCATCTCTTAATTTTGAAATCATTGGAATCAGCCTTCTGTGGATTTCCTCGACGGCAGCTATGTGCATTGCAGTTGGAAAAGTGTCGTTGGACGATTGCGCCTTATTAACATCATCATTCGGATGAACCGGTTTTTTACTCCCCATAACACCGCCGGAAATTTCAATCGCACGGTTGGAAATAACCTCGTTAGCATTCATATTGGTTTGTGTACCGCTACCTGTTTGCCAAACTACAAGTGGAAAGTGATCGTCGAGTTTTCCATCGATTACCTCATCGGCAGCTTTCACAATTAAATCGGCTTTCTCCGATGACAACAACCCGAGATCTTTATTAACCAAAGCTGCAGCTTTCTTTAAAATACCGAGTGCTCTTATCAGCTCGCGTGGAAACCTGTTTCCCCCTATTTTAAAATTCATTAATGAACGTGCTGTTTGTGCCCCGTAATATTTATCGCCGGGAACTTTAATTTCTCCCATGCTGTCGGATTCAATTCTGAATTCCATTTTAACTCTCCATATTAAAATGTTCAATAATTGAAAGTAATTTACAATAAATTTGAGTTAGATTTTGGTGTATCGACCTTTGAAAGTCAGTTCTTTATTCCACTTTCATTACCGGATATACATTTAATTGTGAATCATAGTAAGGCGATCTTTCATAAAAGAAATTTAATCTTGCGTTCGGATCATTCTTGAATTTTTCATCCAAGGAAAGTTTTTCATCAAACTCTTTTTTTAATTGAGGATCTTTTTTTATCATCTCCTGTGAAATTTTTTCCATTACATAAGCTTCAAAATATTCTTTCTGTTCAAAGATCGCATTAAAGAATCCCCATTTTATAAATGAATCTTCGGCTTCCGGCTCGAGTAAGTTAACAATTACTTTTATAGTTCTCTGGTCTGTGCTGACAATATAGCTTCCCGCAGGTATTTTTCTTTTTTCATAATACTCATTTATCGTGAATGAAACTCTGTTTCTTCCTTCAAAAGGCTTTTCTTCAAATTTGATATCGGAGAAGCGATATCTCTTAACATCAAAGATTTTATCTTCCTTTAAGGTATCCACTTTAACTCCGTGAAGTCTCATTCTTTCAACAATCAAAGACCACTCACTGGGGATAATATAAAGGTTCGGGACCGATACTTCTTTTACAATCTGAACATCATTAAAAAGATCAAGTACCAAGTTTTCCTTTTCCTCCGTGTAAACAATTTTTTCGGCACCCGAAATTTCACTTTTTTCCTTATAATATTTTACTCCTTTAAAAGGAGTTTTTACAGATTTACCAGATACTTTAAACCCGACCGGGAGTTTTTCTTTCTTTTCTAAAAGATTAATTATTGAATTCCTATCAGCTTTCCCGTTCAACTCAATTATTTCAACTTTATTATCGGAACAAAATTCAATTACTGCTTCCATTGCTACTTTAGTTGAAAAGACTCTTTCTTTGTACGGCTTAAGCATATGAGTTTCAACCAAAAGTGCCGGTCTGTTTTGAATAGCTGCATAACCTGTTGAAAATCTCGGGGCACCCGGACCTTCAGTTATTCCGCTGTCAAGACCTTTAACCCAATCTTTTAGCCACACATATCCGTGAGAAAGGAATCCTGTTTGATTCATCTTTTCATAAAGAAAAGGAGCAAACTTGCTACGAAGCATAAGTTCAGTTTCTGAATAGCTGTTTTTAAAATACTCTATTCCAAAAGTCATTACATACAGGTAATCTGCACCATCAGTCGTGTGGTTATCAATTATAAAATCAGGAAGCCAGGATGAGAATAGTTTTAACATTGCCTTCATCTCAGGGGCATCTGCTTTCATCCAATCCCGGTTAAGGTTTAAATTTTGTGCGGTTGTTCTCCAGCCCATTTCTTCGGGACCGTTTTGATTAATTCTATTGTATTTTCCAAATCTTTCATGACCGTCGACACTGAATACCGGTATTACCAAAAGGATAACGTTATCGAGCATTTTTTCTTTTTCTTTAGTAACCAATATTTCCCTTAAAAGAATCATAGAAGCATCTTTACCTTCAATTTCTCCCGAATGAATCCCGTTTATTATCAAAATTACCGGCTTGCCTGTCGCTTTTGCATCCTCCGGTTTAAATGCTTTGTCATTCGATACTACAAGACAATTAAGATCTCTCCCCTGCGGAGATACTCCGAACTTTATCATTTCTGCAACGTCTGAATAATCGGCAAGCTTCCGGAAATATTCCATTGTTTCTGCATAACGCGGAGTTTCAAGATAGCCTGACTTTTCAAAATATGTTTGCCAGTCATTTTTGTCCTGTGAAAATGAGATGGAAAACATTAACAAAACAAAAAGAAAGTTTTTAGTCATGTTTTTTATTTCACATTAATATAAATTGATAAAAAGAGCCGCTCATGTAATTTTTTTACGGAGAACTCATTAATGAATTTTTCTCTTATTTGAATTTTTGTACTTTAACATTATCGATTTAACATTCTGGGTCACTAATGAAAATACCTGTAATTGATAAAAGTAATTATTTAAAGGGGCTTCTAATTACTGCCCGTAAAGATAAAAAACTCGCCGAATCGGAAAAAAAGATAATTAGAGAAATAGCTGAAAGGTTAGGTTTTTCGTCGGATTTTTATGAGGAAACTCTTCAGAACCTGCTTAGAAACAAATATCTTATAGAAGACCCGATCAGATTTTCAGATATAATTATCGCCGAGTCATTTATTTCCGACGCTCTGAAGCTTGCATTTTCAGATAACAA
Source organism: Ignavibacteria bacterium GWC2_36_12 (assembly GCA_001802795.1). Taxonomy (GTDB): domain Bacteria; phylum Bacteroidota; class Ignavibacteria; order Ignavibacteriales; family Ignavibacteriaceae; genus RBG-16-34-14. The sequence continues at coordinate 11,133 of MGZZ01000111.1, forward strand.
AACACCCACGATAGAAATTGACTGGCTTAAGAAAACGGCTGCTGAGAACGGCATTACTTTAAAATGGTTTGAAGAGAAAATTCAACTTTGTAAAATGACCCCGGGAAATTTATTAGTAGGCAATTTTGCACTACTATCCATTATATAAAGTATCGCAATTGCCAAACGGAAATATTCAAGATTGCTTATCATTTAGTTAGGGGGAAATCATATAATATTACTTAATAAAAAATGAAAGATTATTTATGAAGATCAGGTTTATTCTATTCTCCCTATTATTTTTTTCTATAGTTTCATACTCACAAGATGAAGCGCGCCTTTTAAGGTTCCCATCCATACATGGAAACCAGGTTGTTTTTTCTTACGCAGGTGATCTTTACACTGTAACATCATCCGGTGGTACTGCACGTAAATTAACAAACGATGAAGGATATGAAATGTTCGCACGGTTTTCACCGGATGGGAAATGGATTGCTTTCACTGGTCAATACGATGGTAATACCGAAGTTTATGTTATACCATCGGAAGGAGGAGTTCCCAAAAGATTAAGTTATACAGCTACTTTAAGCCGTGATGACGTATCAGACAGAATGGGACCTAATAACATTGTTATTGGCTGGCGAGATAATAATAACATTATAATACGTTCAAGATGGAAAGAGTATAACGATTTTAACGGACAGCTTTACCTGCAACCTGCAGATGGAGAAATGCTTGAACAACTTCCTTTTCCCCGCGGCGGTTTTTGTTCTTATTCGCCCGATAAAAAGAAACTTGCATACAACCGTGTCTTCCGGGAATTCAGAACATGGAAAAGATACAGAGGCGGAATGGCAGATGATGTATGGATTTATGATTTTGAAACAAAGAAGCTCGATAATGTAACCGATAATCCTGCACAGGATATAATCCCGATGTGGCATAAAAATAAAATTTATTTCCTGTCGGATAGAGATTCGAGAATGAATCTTTTTGTTTATGATTTAAGCACGAAAGAAACTAAGAAGCTTACTAATTTCACAGACTTCGATGTAAAATTTCCATCACTTGGCGATAATGCAATTGTTTTTGAAAACGGCGGATATATCTATAAGCTTGACCTGGCAACAGACAAAGCTGAGAAAATTACTATCTACCTGAATGAAGATTTTATCGGTGGAAGAGGCGGGCTTAAAGACGTAAGTAAAGAAGTAACCAATTATGAAATCTCTCCAGACGGCAACAGGGCATTATTCGGAGCCAGGGGCGAGATATTCACTGTCCCGGTAAAAAACGGTAATACAAGAAATCTTACAAACTCAAGCGGAATACATGAAAGAAATTCAAAATGGTCCCCTGATGGAAAATGGATAGCATATATTTCAGATGCTTCTGGAGAAGATGAAATCTATATTACATCACAGGATGGAAAACCTGCCTTGCCGTCAGGCAGGTCTGAACCAGTTCAATTAACTAAAAACGGTGATACATATAAATACCAGATGTATTGGTCACCTGATAGTAAAAAACTTTTGTGGAGCGATAAAATGCTGAGGCTGCAATTTGTTGATATCGACACTAAAAAAATTACAGTTGTAGATAAAGCTACTGAATGGGAAATCAGTGAGTATAGCTGGGCGCCGGACAGTAAATGGATAGCTTATGCAAGACCGGAAGAAGAAGTAATGACAAAGATATATTTATATTCTTTAGATAAAGAGGAGAAATATGAAGTGACCGACGGCTGGTATTCTTCCGGCGGACCTGCATTCAGCGATAATGGAAAATATCTTTTCTTTGAATCAAACAGGAGCTTCTCACCAAAGTACGGCTGGACAGAATGGAACCATATTTACACGGATATGGCAAAGATTTATTTAGTAACTCTGGCTAAGGATACTAAATCTCCTTTTGAACCCAAAAGCGATGAAGTAGAAATTAAACAGGACAGTACTTCTTCAAAGGATGATAAATCAGAAAAAAAAGAAGAAGAGAAGGATAAGAAAGATTCAAAAGATAAAATGGATATCACAGTTAACACTGATGGATTAGAAAACAGAATTCTTGAGCTTCCTGTTCCAGCTTCAAATTACCGGGCTCTTACTTCCGCCGGTGATAAACTCTATTATATGCGAAGTGGAAGTGGTGATGAACAACCAAAATTATTGATGTTCGATATTGAAAAACAAAAAGAAACTGATCTTGGCGAAATAGGCGGCTATGAAATCTCGGATGATAACAAAAAAATGCTGGTCGGGTATAAGGGCTCTTATGCAATCATAGATCTCCCCTCTCAAAAAGTTGATCTAAAAGAAAAACTTGACCTTTCCGACATGAAAGTGAATCTTGACCGCCACGCAGAGTGGGAACAAATCTTTAACGAATCCTGGAGACAAATGAGAGACTTCTTTTACTCGCCAATCATGAATGGTGTTGATTGGGAAAAAGTAAAAGAAACTTATGAACCTTTGGTTAAATATGTTAATCACCGTGCAGACCTTACCTATATAATTGGTGAAATGATAGGAGAACTTAATTCCGGGCACACATACGTCGGCGGTGGGGATTATCCAAAACCAAAACGAGTAAAGCTGGGATTGCTTGGTGCAGAAATTGTAAAAGACAAATCGGGATATTTCCGAATTCAAAAAATATTAAAAAGCCAGAACTGGGATAAAGAAGTACGTAATCCTTTAACCGATATCGGCGTTGATGTTAAAGAAGGAGATTATATTATAGAAATCGACGGTAAATCAACTAAGGATATAAAAAATATTTATGCTGCACTTGTGGATAAATCGGAAAAACAGGTTACTCTAAAAACAAATTCTACTCCTGATGAAAAAGGAGCTAAAGACAACGTTGTAGTTCCCATCAATGACGAACATCCTCTTTATTATTACACCTGGGTGCAGGGAAACATACAAAAAGTCAACGAAGCAACAAGCGGCAAAGTCGGTTACATACATATACCGAATATGGGAGTGGAAGGGTTGAACGAATTCGTAAAATATTATTACCCGCAACTTAGGAAAGAAGCACTGATTATCGATGTAAGAGGTAATGGCGGTGGTAATGTCTCTCCACAAATCATCGAAAGACTTAGACGTGAAGGTGTATTTATTGATATTGCCAGGAATACCGCTTTAGGTTATAACCCGGGTGGAATGCATGTGGGTCCAAAAGTTTGTTTGTTAGATGAGTTTTCCGCTTCAGATGGTGATATATTTCCTTACAGATTTAAAACATATAAATTAGGAAAACTTATCGGGAAAAGATCGTGGGGAGGAGTTGTAGGTATAAGAGGAACAAATCCGTTTGTCGATGGCGGATTTCTTAACAAGCCCGAATTTTCCCGTTTAGATATTGAAGGAAAAGATTGGGTTATTGAAGGAAGAGGTGTTGAACCTGATATTTATATAGATAACGATCCCGCACTTGAATATGAAGGAACAGATCAGCAATTGAATAAGGCAATTGAGGTTGCACTTGAAGAGCTTAAAAAGAATCCTGTAAAAATGCCGGAACCTCCCCCATATCCGATAAAAAATAAATAGCAAATGTTATTAAATAAGAAGTAGAAAATAAAAAAGCCCTATTGTTAAAAATAGGGCTTTGAAGAGAATTTCAAAATTCTCAATTGCCAATTTTCCTTATAAAGCCTATACTGTAATTATAATCATTAGAATGTCCACCATTATAATAAACACGATACTCATTATTATGTTTAATAAAGTTAGGATAAGCAATATCTCTATAAGCCCAGTTATTATGTGTGTCTTGTTTAGTAAAGAATGGGTTAGAGTTACTTTTATTCCAGTTAATTCCATTGGATGATGTTGCCATACCAAAGGCATTAGCCGAACCATTCATATAGATCATTTTAAATATATTATTTTCGAAGATCACAGAAGGAAAATAAATACCGTTATAGTCTTCCCAACCCTGACTGCTATTAAGTATAGGATTTGATTGACTTCTGGTCCAATTAATTCCATCCAAAGAAGTTGCCAAACCTATACTCCGATAATACCCATTCAATATAGAGTAATACATATAAAAAGTATTACTAACTCTAATCACACAATCAACATGTATTTGCGGTTCAACATAATTTGCCTCCAATACCGGTAAAGGCTGTTTACTCCAATTAATTCCATCACTTGAAATAGCTAAACCAATGTGCCAAGAACTATAAATATTTTCTAAACCGGTGTAGTACATTAAATAAGTGTTACCTTCTTTTAATACAGTTCCAATTTGAACACCGTAGGAATCCCAACTTCCAAGCTCACCAGATTCTAAAGCAACAGAATCGTAGCTTACCCACCTAATTCCATCCACTGACTCAGCATACCTAATATCTGTTACACCACCGGGATACAAATTGTTGTACCACATTTTAAATAAATTATTATCTTTAATAATCTTAGCTTCGGTTACAGCCTGTGGATTATTAGGACTATTTTCTATGGTAAAGATTGGGTTATTAATATAATCTACCCACTTAGGTGTAGTGCCCCAATTTACTAATATGTATACATTTCCAGTTCCATTACCAGTAGGAACTAAAGTTAAATTCACTTGGGTTAATATCCCCGCCTGAACTGTCATTTCCGTTTCACCAGAATATAAAACAACGCCGTTATCATCTTTCGCATCAACTTTTAAATGCCAGTCTCCAGCTGCAACTTCATCGAAAAGAATATCCGCAGAAGTAGATGATAGTATATTTAAAGCTCCGTAAAGTGTATCATACTCTTCCCGCATGAGATATGCTTCTACCAAAACTACATTTGCAGGGGCATTCTCTTTATCTATTCTTAAAGAGACTTTCCCAAGCTCTAAGTTGATTTGCTCTACTGAATTTGGAATTTCATTTGAACATTGAATGATTAAAAAAGAAGTGACTGTCACTAAAGAATAAAGTAGGTTTTTCATATTATTCCCCCTTGGGAAAATTGTTAATAAAAATTCAATAAAAGGTAAATATTAAAATCAAAAAGCGCAATGACTATTTTATTATTATTGTTTGCAGTCGAGCAATAGTTTCATGCTGTAAAAAATAGAGATCGCAACTCTTTTCAAGATTATCTTCAATTTTCTTTAATACCCACAATTTTCCGTCCATAAAATAAAAAACCTCGTACCCAATATCTTTTAACAAACTAATTATTATTTCCCTGTTTCGTTTTGAGCAAATCTCAATCTGAAGCGTCGGTTTGAACTTCCCAATTATTTCCTTGAAGCCAGGTATAACTTTATCTTCAAATCCTTCAATATCGCATTTAATAAAATGAAGCTCTTCCAGGTCATTGAAAATTGTATCTGGACGGTGAATTTTAACTTTATACCTGTTTCTTACTCTACTTTCACCGGAAGAAAGAACTTTTGTGTACCCGAAGTGAACGAGTCCATCTACTTCCGGGGTTCCCATTTCTATTTCTTCATCATCAATATTTCCAAGTGCATAAGGTATTACTTCAACTCTATTTTCTACTTTATATCTTTTAAGATTTTTTGTTAACACTTTTCTGAAAAGCTCGACTGGTTCGACAGCATAAACTTTTCCTGATTTGCCAACCAGTTCGGCTAATGGAACAGAGTAATAACCAATATTGGCCCCAATGTCTATACAGGTATTACCTTCGGATACAAATTTGTTGAGCAAATACATCTCAGGATATTTTTCTTTTGCTTTTCCCGAATGGTACATTCTCAAAAAAACATTGCTTACAAAAGAAAGATATTTTTCGTCCCCTAAAGTTTTAAGAAGTGTTTTACGAATAACGCGATCAATCATTTCAACAACGTCTTAATTTTTTTCAATCCTTTTTTTACAATACCGGAATTAATTGACCTAAAATATTCTTCAAATATTTTTTTTTCCTTAACACTCTCTTTTATTTCTATGTTCTTAACATTGACAGGAACTTCAGACAACTCTACATCATAGACATTAGTCTCTTCAAAATGAGTACTGCTTACAGTTGTACCTACGTTCCTCACTAAAGATTTTCCCGGGTAGAGAGTAAGTTTATTATTCACGAACGCAGAGGCATACCATTTTATTGCCCACGAATTAATTTCTCCTTTTATCTGATTCTTAAGCATTTTTGTATATGGATAACTCCTGTTAAAATCAAATTCATCTTTAAGATTCTTTGAGGTTATTTCAGAAAGAAGTTTACTGGCATTATCTTCATAAAATTTCCATCCTCTTTTCCAGGTTGCCCATCCCCAGCAGTCTGCTCCTCTAAGAAAGAAAGTTTCCGGAAGTTTTTTCTTTACAGGATAAACATAACCATGAATGCTAATCACATCTTCTTCTTTTTCATACAGGCTTAAAGCTTCGTTCATATATTTAAGAAAGAATGGAGAGAGTTCAAGATCATCTTCAAGAATTATTGCATTATCATATTTATTTAATATCTCAGAAACTCCTGATGTTATCGAAAGAGCCAATCCTTTATTTTCTTTACTTTCTTTTATTATTACTTTTCTAAACCCATTTATTGTCTTAATATAATCTCTCACTTCAGCAACTAGTTTTTTATCTTTCTCTGTTTTTGCCGCATCAGAATAAATAAACAGTTCACTCCCTGAAGCGAATTGGCTTTTTTTGAGGGATTCAATTGTCTGTCGCGTATATTCCGGACGGTTGTAAACAAATAAGATAATGGGAGCTAAACTATTCAAACCTTATCCCTGAAAAACAATGTATTATAAGATTTGGCCACTAACTTATAATTCTTATCAATAAGATAATTAAATACATCCGACTTTGTCGGGCTCATCAAATCAAAATTCAAATCTTCAACAAGAACGAACTCGGGACGATAATTTTTCCAGTCATTAGATTTTAATACATTTAAATCAAATCCTTCAACATCAATTGACATAAAATCTATCTTGGGTTCGTGAGGTAAATGTTTTTTAAAAGCCTCCGTTAATGTTGAAGTAGTAATTTTTATTTCATCAATAATTTTGTATTCATCTAACTTATTTCTTTCCATAGAAATTTCTTTTGAGAAACCGTTTAGCCCTGGTTCATTAAACTTATAATATGTTAATTCTTTTACCTCATCATTTATAGCAGCTTCAATATTTATATCTCTTTTCCTGTTCTTATCAAAAAGAACTTTGCTTCCGGGTCTGGCTTCTATATTTATTCCTTTCCATCCCATTTTATAAAACAGATATGTGTTGGAAAATCTGATCGGATGAAACGCACCTATATCTATATAAAAGCCAGCTTTACGGTTCTCAAAAAATCTTTTTAATATCAGGTCTTCTCCTTCTTGTGAATATGATTTATTAGGTAATCTGTAAAGAATATTTAGATAGATTTTTTTTAATGTTCGTTTTAAAAAATTGCTTATTAAATTCATTTTATTCTGACTTTTTTAAGCGATATAAAAATTTATTTATCATGCTTATAAAAAATATCGATTTAATCATCATAAAAAATTGCCTGTTTGCTTTTTTATCTACTAAAATTGAAAACACAGCTACAGCAAATGAAATCAAAGTTGCAACTGCAGAACCAATTATTCCGTAAGAGGGAATCAAAATAAAATTAAGAACAATATTTAATATCATCCCAATAAAAGTTCTGTAAAAGGATAACTTCGTTAGATTTTCAGTTATAAGATATTGACTGCTGCCAACCCCGAGAAATACGGCAATTCCAGCCCAGATATGCACAGTAAGAACATCTGCTGCTAAAATGTACTCTGTTCCCAGAACTATTTTTACAATTTCTTCTGAAAATATTGTTACAGGTATTGCTATTCCAATTGACATCCATGCAAGCAAGTCGTATAACTTTTGCAGGCGGTTTAAATACAAAGTTTCACTGATTTTTTTTGCATTAACAATTGCAGGAAACAAAGAAGTAGTAATCGCCATCGGAATAAAATACCATGCTTCAGAAATCCTGACAGCGGCAGCATAATAACCTACATCCTGGTCACTAAGCATTTTTTTTATCATCACCTGGTCAATCTTCATATAAACAGCGATAACAACTCCGGATAATATTAAAGGCCAGGCATCTTTAAGCAATTGAAGCGATGCTTCCTTACTATATTTCCAATTCAGGATTTTAAATCCTTGCTTCTTGTAAATCAGAATAAAGCCAACTGTCCAAAATAAACTTTCCAGGGTTATGACCAAAGCAAAAAGCCACAGTTCAGCATTTAACTGAATAAGCAACAATTTTATGCCTGCAGTTAAGATTGCAGTAGTGAACTGAACAATAACAGGATACTTTGCTAAAACTTTAGATTGAAAATAAAAATCAATTACATTGAATGATTGGAAAATAGTTGATGCCGCAATTAAAAAGATCAGGAGTATTGTGTCGGGAGATTCATTTGTCAGTAATGTCGTAACTGCAATAAGTATATAAGAAGAAAATGAACCGAAAATCTTCATTGTAAAAACGGATCCAAGGTACGTGTCTCTTTTTTCCGGTTCTTTAACGAGTTCCCGGATTATGAGACTATCTAATCCGAGTGTTGAGAGTGTTGCAAATAAGGCAGCAAAACTTATTGCATAACTGAGCAAGCCAAATTCATCAGGACCAAGGTACCTGATTATATAAATATTAATTAAAAGATTTATTGAAAGTCTTACTATTCTTTCGGCGAGGAGCCAGGAGGTGTTTTTAAAATATTTTTTAAAGGCACTCGAACTAAAATCAATCTTGGTCTTTATGTTTTCGTTTTCCAGCAATTAAAATTTAATATTTAACTTGTCTGCACACGCGCAGTTCAAGCAGATTTTTTCTTTTTTATTTCAATAAATATCGTTACTAATAAGCCAAGCATTACAAGCGAACTAAGAATTAAAGCAATATTCTTACTCAAGAAGAAACTTTCCGGTGCGTACCTGAATTCAACAATATGTTTTCCCTTCGGTACTATTATTCCAATGTAACCATGATTTGCAAGATGCGTTTCTGTTTCATTTCCGTCAATAGTTGCTTTCCATCCCGGATGATATGTATTACTGAAGAAAAGAAAATTATTACCCGATGCATTAACTTCAGTTTTAAAATAATCTTCCTTATAATCAGTTATATTAGAATAAACAGTTGAATCAACTGGATCTACTTTCAAATCAACATCATGAACAAAAGCTTTTTCTTTCGGATCAAAGGAACCTGATTTGAGCATGTTAAGAAATTCAATATTTGTTTTTCTCTCTACACTATTAACAAAATAAACCCGCTGTAAAAAATCATTAAAACGGTACGTTTTACTGTGAGCCGACGAGTCTATTAAAGTAAGATAATCAGCAGCAACAAAGCTACTTGCAACAATATATTTTACATTCAACATCCTCCACATAGAAGTATTAACAGGACCAACTACATCCATCAGATCCTGGAAAGCGCGCGGCTTAACTCCCGAATAACCATAAAAATCCTCAACCAGAAAATAAGCATTGAAATTTGAATTCAGACCAAATGAACCATAAGAATTATCCTGTTTGAGGTTGAGCATTCGAAAGGGCTCTTTATCATTTTGACTTTTTATAGCAGTAATGTAATCCGGCTGATTAAAAAGATTTTTTATTTCAGGATTATCTGTATACTTTGCTCCTCTTGAGTCAATACGCCAGAGATCAAATAAGGTAAGAATAATTACTGAAAGTATCAGAAAATCTGCACTCATCTTTTTACTAACATAAAAATATGAAAACCAGAAAGCTATCGCTGAAATCCCGAATGCAATTAACAAATCTCCTGTAAACATATCCGACATATATCCCGAGAGAGCTGAATACTGCTGCGCAAGCTGGGGTCGTGTTGACTGCATTCCTGCTGCATACTCATTTACTCTTGATACAAACCAATCGCTGATTGCACTATTCAATAAAAGTGAAAGCACAAAAACTACCGTAAAAACAAGTGCCAGATTTTTCAGAATATTATTTTGCCCTGTATTTTTTTCATTTCTAAGAGAGATTATTTTCATTAACCCAAGTCCCGCAAGCACCGGCATACTCAGTTGAACCAGAACAAGAATCATCGAAGGAACTCTGAACTTATCAAAGTTTGGGAAGTAGTAGAACATAGGATCGAAAAGAACCGGAAAATTTCTGCCGAACGAGACAAGCAAAGCAATTCCTGTAAGTATAGTTAAGAATTGAACTACAGGTTCTTTCCACCTGGTGAAGATTGCATAAAGTGCAAGAAAGAAAATAAGAACTCCCATATACATTGCAACATCGACAAGAGGCATTTGCCCAAAATAAGTATTAACATCAACCGGTTGGTTATTCGTTAATGGTCCTTTATAAGTTGAATTACCGAATCCATAAAGTGAAGGAACAACAAAAGTTAAAACTTCTTCCGGAGAGAAAGACCAGTCTGTGTGATATTTATAAAAATCTGCATCTGTATCACCAGCTTTATCAACAATACTTTCGGTTCCTCTAGTTGAGTATGGGGTATATTCATAAATCTGTGTCAGGTCATCTGCCTGCATTGCAACAGCAATAATTGCAGAAGCAATAAATACAACTGCAGATTTTAAAATATTTTTCCGGATCTCATTTTCTTTTTTAATCAGAGATCTTAAAAAGAAATATATATAGTAAACAGCTACGGCAAACAGGATATAAAATATTATCTGGGCATGAAATCCCTGCATTGCAAGATGTAAAGAAATTATCAGCAAAATAAAATCTAATAAACTGATTTTATTTTGCATCCTGAACAATAGTAAAAAGATAGCCGGGTAAATAAATAATTCCAATAGTTTGGTCACGTGACCGATATACAGAAATACAACCAGTCCCGTACAAAATCCGGTTGAGACCGCAGTGAAAAAACTTACTAAATTATTTTTGGTTAAATGCCTCATAAAAAAGAAGGATGTAATGGAAAGCAAAACCAGGTAAATGCTCCATTTGGCATGATCAACACTAAGAAGCTTTTTAATAATAACTTCCCGGACAAAATATTGAACATCGTAAATAACGTTAAACCATTTGGGTTCTGTTCCCACAGCATAGGCGGGCATACCGCAAAAAATATAAGGCATCCAGAGAGAATAACCATCTCTTTGTTGTTCTGTATATTTTTTTGCTGCTTCAATCTGAACGATATCGCCGGTTTGAAATGTTTTCCCGCCAAAATAAAGCGGGTTAAAAAAAAGTAGAAAGAGAATTACAATTATCCCAATCAGGGCAATAACCTGAAATTTTTGAGGGATATAATCATCCAGAGAAAATTTCGTAAAAAAATTTCCCTTAACGACTGAAGATGATTTTATGTTCTTTTTTATTTTGCCCATTAAATTCCGGATTGTTATTTTTTATTTCTTTGCAACGAATGTTATACCTGTTCCAACTTCATTATCTGAATTATAATCCAAAAACATCATTACAAATGTAAAAGGGAAAGTAATAATAAAGTATACCGGCAAAACTAAGAAAAATATTTTCGAAATATTAAGAAGAAGCATAGGAAATTTTATTCCAAGTCTCCATGCTTTATCTCCCCAAAACCCATAGCTATATTTATGATAAAAATCCTTAAAACCAACTGAAGCGAGTTTTGTTTTAAGATCATTGTCAGAATAGCCTGTTCTTGCATGCTCACCTACAAAGCTTTCTTCTTCATCCCCGTGAACATCACTTCCGCCAAATGCAGAAGGAGTATTAACTAAAAGATAACCTCCCTGCTTTAGTGAGTTATAAAAATTTTTGAAAACCGTAATATCATCTTCGATGTGTTCCATAACATCAACACAAACAATAAGATTAAATTCTTCTTTATGATTTATATCGGTAAGATCTTCGATGCCAAAAGTTACATTATCAATATTTTTTTTCTTAAAGAACTCCTTGTTATCTCTTATCCAGTTTTCTTTAACATCAACAGCAAAGATTTTATTCGGCAGAAGTTTTTTCGACATAAAGTATGTATACTGCCCGTATCCTGTTCCCGCATCAAAAATATCAACATTCTTCCGGTTAAAATTTTTCCTTATTCTTTTTAATTCTCTTTTAACATACCAGGCTCTTAAAAAGAAAAGATCGAGCATTTTATAAAAAAGAATACGCAAAAATGGAAATCTTTTGAGTCCTGAGGCAAAAACATCTTTTACAGGATCGTAGTACATTTTAAAAATGGAAGATGGATGATGGATGATGGAATCTACTATGAATTCTTTTGGATTTTAGGAATATGACTTCTGACTCCTGGCTACTGACTTCCGACCTTTGACTTTTGACTTTTGACATTCCTCAACTTGATCTTGCACTTGAACTTAAACTAGCCTCTCTCTTTAATTATATATTCTCTTTCACTTCTTGTATTATGCACAAACATTTCCCCAAGAAGTCCAACTGAGAAGAACTGGACACCAACAATAATTAAAAGAATACCGAGGAACAGCATTGGTCTGTTGCTTAAGTATCCGCCTGTAACCCAGAGATAAGATAAATATCCATTAACGACAATACCTGCAAGAAAAGCAATCGCGCCTAAAAATCCGAACAAATGCAGAGGACGCCTGATATAACGAGTTGTAAAAACAACGGTGATTAAATCAAGAAATCCTTTAAAGAATCGCGAGATTCCAAACTTGGTTTTACCATAACGGCGGGGATGATGTTTAACAACTATCTCAGTAACTTTATAACCTTTCCAATGAGCTAAGAGAGGAATATACCTGTGTAATTCTCCATATACTTGTATATCCTGAATTACTTCTTTTCTATAAGCTTTTAGTCCGCAGTTAAAATCATGGATCTTAACTTTGCTGATTATCCTTGTAACAAAATTGAAAAACTTAGAAGAGTATTTTTTTACAAAGGGATCGTGCCGGATTTTCTTCCAACCCGAGACAAGATCAAATTCTTCTCCAAGCTTTTTTAAAAGATTAGGAATCTCCGAGGGGTCATCCTGTAAATCAGCATCCATAGTAATTACAGCATCCCCGGTAGTCTGCAAAAAACCAACCTGAAGCGCAGCCGATTTCCCGTAATTCTTTCTTAAACTTAGAAATTTAAATCTCTTATCTGTTCTGCAAATCTCTTTCACCACTTTCAGAGAATTGTCGGTGCTTCCATCATCAATAAAAATAACTTCATAGCTTAAATCTGTTTGCTTCAATACTTTTCTTATTTCATTAGCCAACAGATTGATGGATTCCTCCTCATTTAACAGCGGGATAACAATAGAAACTTTATTGAATTTTATTCTATCTCTATTTTGCTGAGAATAACGCGGGGAATAATATCTTCTATTCCTGTTGTAGAATCTTCTTCTTTGATTACCCCTGTATTGTGACGAACCTTTCCCTTCCTGTTCATTTTTCTGTACCTCAGAGCCTGGTTTATCCTGCTTTTCCTGTTCTTCCAAATTATTTCACATATCCAGATTTAGTGATTAGTTAAATCAAAATTAACTCAATTATCCCTGAAAAACAATTTGACACAATTAAGGGAATTTAGCCTTATTAACATATTTCAACATATTTCATAATTTTTAATCTTGACTATTTTGTACAGATTCCATAGTTTTAAGTAAGAAAATAAATAAAATTGAACACACGAGAGAACTAATGAGCACAACTGAAGTTAGGACAATTGAAGAAATAGCCAACAAGGAATACAAATACGGATTCGTTACGGAAATTGAATCAGAAAGCCTTCCGAAAGGCTTGAATGAAGATATTATAAGCAAGCTTTCAGCTATAAAAGGTGAGCCCGAATGGATGCTTGATTGGAGATTGAAAGCTTACAGGCACTGGCTGAAAATGAAAGAGCCGCATTGGTCAAACGTTAAATATAATCCTATTGATTACCAGGATATTTCATATTATTCAGCTCCCAAAAAGAAAAGAGAATTCGGTAGTCTTGAAGAAGCTAAAGAAGTTGATCCTGAATTAATCAGCACATTTGAAAAGCTTGGA
>MGZZ01000111.1:25071-27569 GCA_001802795.1 Ignavibacteria bacterium GWC2_36_12
ACTCACCGGCGTTGCTGTCGATGCTGTTTTCGATAGTGTTTCTGTTGCAACAACTTTTAAAGAAACTCTTGCCGAGATGGGAATAATTTTCTGTTCAATGAGTGAAGCAATTAAAAATCATCCCGATCTTGTAAAGAAATATATAGGAAGCGTTGTTCCTTATACAGATAATTTCTTTGCCTCTCTTAACTCGGCAGTATTCAGCGATGGTTCATTTGTTTACATACCGAAGGGTGTCCGCTGCCCGATGGAACTTTCAACTTACTTCAGAATAAATGCTGCAAACACAGGTCAGTTTGAGAGAACTTTAATAATTGCAGACGAAGGTTCTTATGTAAGTTATCTTGAAGGATGCACAGCCCCGATGCGTGATGAGAACCAGCTCCATGCTGCTGTTGTAGAATTGATTACTCTTGATAATGCGCAAATAAAATATTCGACTATACAAAACTGGTATGCGGGTGATAAAGAAGGTAAGGGCGGTATTTATAATTTTGTTACAAAAAGAGGAGCTTGCAGAGGAATTAATTCAAAGATTTCCTGGACTCAGGTTGAAACCGGTTCTGCAATAACATGGAAATACCCGAGCTGCATTTTGCAGGGAGATAATTCTGTGGGCGAGTTTTATTCCGTTGCAATGACTAATAACAAGCAACAGGCGGATACCGGTACAAAGATGATGCATATCGGAAAGAATACACGAAGCACAATTATATCAAAAGGAATATCTGCAGGGAAAAGTAACAACAGCTACCGCGGCTTGGTTAAGATACAAAAGCGAGCCGATGGCGCAAGAAATTTTTCACAGTGCGACTCTCTTTTAATCGGGGATAAATGCGGGGCACATACATTTCCCTATCTTGAAATAAATAATCCAACTGCACAAATTGAGCATGAAGCAACGACTTCAAAAATCGGCGAGGACCAGATATTCTATCTTAACCAGAGAGGAATTTCAACTGAAGATGCAATCGGTTTAATCGTAAACGGTTATTGTAAAGAAGTATTTAAAGAGCTTCCTATGGAATTCGCTGTTGAAGCAACAAAGCTTTTAAGCATTAGTCTTGAAGGAAGTGTCGGATAAAAAGTCAAAAGTTAAAATTCAAAAGTCAAAAAAAATAAAGAAGGATATTTGATGTTAGAAATAAAAAACTTGCACGCTAAAATAGAAGGCAAAGAAATTTTAAAAGGTATCAATTTAAAAATAAATCTTGGGGAAGTTCACGCCATAATGGGACCGAATGGTTCCGGTAAAAGTACTCTTGCACAGGTTCTTGCCGGGCGAGAAGAATATGAGGTTACAAAAGGTGAAGTGACTTATAACGGTAAAAATCTTCTTGATTTGTCACCCGAAGACAGGGCAAAAGAAGGCTTGTTCCTTGCATTTCAGTATCCTGTTGAAATACCCGGAGTAAGTAATACAAATCTTCTTAAAACTGCTTTAAATGAAATAAGAAAATACCGTGGGCAGGAAGAAGTCGATGCAATGGAATTTCTTTCCCTAATTAAAGAGAAAACAAAACTCGTCGAGCTTGACCCGCAGTTGTTAAGCCGTTCTGTTAATGAAGGATTTTCCGGCGGTGAAAAAAAGAGAAATGAAATCTTCCAGATGGCGGTGCTCGAGCCCAGACTCGCTATTCTTGATGAAACAGATTCGGGGCTTGATATTGATGCTTTAAAAATTGTTGCCAAAGGAGTTAATGCTCTCAAATCAAAAGAGAATTCTGTTGTAGTTGTTACACACTACCAGCGACTTTTGAATTACATTATTCCTGATTTTGTTCATGTTCTGTACAAAGGAAAAATTGTTAAATCCGGCAGTAAAGAGTTAGCTCTTGAACTTGAAGAAAAAGGTTATGACTGGATTAAGGAAGAAAAGAATGAGTTGGTTACAACTGATTAATTTACGGAGAATGAATCTTAATGAGTGAAATAAAAGAAATAAAAAAACGGTATTTGAAAAGTTATGAGCTGTTCGAGAACAGTCTGAACGGTGACAGGATTTCTTCAATCGGAAATTTAAGAAAGGAAGCTTTTGGAAAATTCTCTGAGCTTAGCTTTCCCACAACTAAAGATGAAGAATGGAAATATACAAGCATCGCTCCCCTTCTCGAACATAACTTTGTGCCAAGTCTAAACAAAAAAACTTTACCAAAAGAAAAAATAAAGAAATTTCTTTTTGAAGATCTTGAATCGAATGTTGTAGTAGTTGTTAACGGCATTTATTCAGAAGACCTGACATCTCTGAGAAGTATTCCAAAAGGAGTTGAAATAAAAAGCATTGCAAAAGCAATCTCTTCGGATTCACCTTTGGTTAAGCAGCACTTAGGCAAATATGCCGATTTCACAACTCATATTTTTACTTCTCTCAGCACTGCTTTTACAAAAGACGGTGTTTTAATACATCTCCCGGAGGGAAAAGTTGTTGAGCAGCCGATTCATATTCTTTTCATAACTGATTCAGGAAAAGAAAAACTTTTAGTTCAGCCAAGAAATCT
>MGZZ01000112.1:0-6940 GCA_001802795.1 Ignavibacteria bacterium GWC2_36_12
AACAGACGCATAATTCGGAGGCAGCTTATTGACCATTTCATTAATATATAAAGATAAATCATTCTGTTCGGAAATATTATAATCATAATCACTTTTAAGGTCAAAATGTTCGTCTATCGATGTCATCTCTGACTCTGTTTTTCTTTTCTGAAGTGATAACCTGCTTAAAGCGGAATTGTAAACAATCTTATAAAACCAGGTTGAAAATTTAGCTTCTCCCTTAAAATTATTTAATCCTTTAAAGGCTTTAAGAAAACAATCCTGCAAAACCTCTTCGGCTTCCATTTTATTTTTCAACATCCTGGTTAACATAGAAAAAGCCTTGTTTTTATACCTGTCAATAAGTATAGCATAATCGGAATGATTACCTTTTTTAACCGATTCAAGAATTTCCCGGTCGCTTAAACCTTTCATCTGTTTATTTTGACCTCTCCTCAAATAAAAAGGTTACAATAAATGATGGAAGATGTAAGATGGAAAATGTAAAATGGAAAAGTTTTAGCATATACTACTCTCCCTGAAAACGATATTTTAATTTCAAATTACCGACAAAAATCTATAATTTGAAATTATTCAGACTTAACCTACACATTTTTATAAATAATATACAACTGCGAATCAGGTTTCTGTAACCTTGGCATATATTCTACAGTCTCAACTATCAGAAACAAAAGAAGCAAATATCATAAAGGAGAAATATAATGCATGAAGAAGTGGTTGCCGTTTTTATTCCAATCGTAGCAACACTCGTTATTGGAATTATTCTCGTCTCTTATTTCTTTTTCAGATCAAGAGAAAGACAACTTCTTATTGAAAAAGGAATGGATGCACAATCCATTAAGGATTTTTTCGAGGGGAAAAAGGATCCTTTCAGATTACTTAAAATCGGAATTATAACGATTGCTTTTGGTTTAGGATTAGGTTTCGGTATTATGATGGAAGTAGATTATAGCGGAGGATACTGGGTTCCTCTCTTTTTATTCACCGTAACGGGAATAGGTTTCGTAGTTGCTAATATTATTTCAAGAAAACTCGAAAAAAAGTAGGTGTTAACCTTCGAGGTTAAAGTACAATAAACAGTGTGCTAACCTCGAAGGTTTTTTTACTTACTTTCTGCACTTTCCAGTTGAAGTTTATGTTCATTAGCTTCCAGCCATCTTTCAGCATCGATTGCAGCCATACACCCCATTCCGGCAGCCGTAACAGCCTGGCGGTAAACTTTATCAGTAACGTCGCCTGCTGCAAAAATACCTTCAATATTTGTGTAAGACGATCCCGGTTTAACCTTTAAATAACCTGTTTCATCCATATCGATAATTCCTTTGAACAAGTCGGTATTCGGTTTGTGTCCTATTGCAACAAATAAACCGTCAGCTTGAAATTCTTCCTTTGTATGATTAATCGTATCTTCTAGAACGACACCGGTCATTGTCTTTCGACCATTTTCTTCTTTACCTAAAACTTCTGTAATTACTTTGTTGGTAAGAAATTTTATTTTGGGATTATTCATCGCTCTGTCAAGCATTATTTTCGATGCCCGGAATTCTTCTCTTCTGTGAACTATGATAACTTCGGAGGCAAATTTTGTTAAGAAGTTAGCCTCTTCCATTGCAGTATCACCTCCACCGACAACAAGCACTCTCTGGTTCTTAAAGAAGAATCCATCGCAAGTGGCACAGGCTGAAACTCCATAGCCCATATATTTCTTTTCACTATCAATATTAAGCAGCTTTGCAGAAGCGCCCGTTGCAATAATTACTGCATCAGCGGTGTACGTGTTATCATAAGTTTTAAGTACAAAAGGTCTTTTTGAAAAATCAACTTCAGTTACCTCGCTATAAATTGATTTTGCACCAAACCTGTGAGCCTGTTTTCTCATTACATCAGTTAGTTCCGGTCCCATTATTCCATGCTCAAACCCGGGATAGTTTTCTACTTCTGTGGTAATAGTTAACTGACCTCCCGGCTGCAGTCCTTCCAACATCACAGGGTTAAGATCGGCTCTTGCAGCATACAAAGCAGCAGTAAATCCTGCTGGTCCTGCACCTATAATTATTACTTTATGATGATTATTTGATCCAGTTACAGGCATTTTTTCTCCAAATTTTCAGAAATAAACTACACATAAGATAATCTAATTATTAAAAAGGTTCACACTAAAATCTTCATTTCAAACCGTTGAAACGGTTAGTAATAGTATTATTTACTAAATAGCCCACGACTTAAAGTCTGTTACATAACATTAGAAAATAATTTCTGTTAATCCTCTACGAGGATTTATAGTATGTTGGCTTTATCTTTCTACAATAATATGACCCTGCCTTGCCGTCAGGCAGGCTCTAACGAGGTCTGTTATTGTTAAATAACATCGTAGATGTTTAATTATTGTAACTCAGAATAAAAACCCTAAAAATATGATCCTTGTAGAGGATCAATAAATTGATAAAGGATCAGTTAGGCAACACACCCTTAAGTAGTGGGTTAATGAAAACAAAAAGACATAGCATAACCGTTTTAACGGTTTCACAATATAAACTCAATGTTCCTTTTTAGTCCTTTTAATTTTGTTCTTCTAACAGGACTTTCAGAAAATTTTAACCGAAATTCCTCTTCATTCATATTCATAACTTCGGATATATCCAGTTCTTTATTTTGTGGGAAGAATTCCTTTTTTAAAGTAACTTCAGAAAACTTAACATTCCACGGACAAACGTCCTGGCAAATATCACAGCCGAATACCCAGTTATCAAAATTGTTTTTGAATTCCTCGGGAATTTCTCCTTTGTTTTCAATAGTAAGATATGAGATGCACCTTGTCGCATCCAGAATGTATTCATCTACAATTGCACTGGTGGGACAAGCATCAATACAGGCAGTGCAGCTTCCACAATGATCGGTAACAACAGATGAATTATCAAACTCATAATTTGTTATTAATGTTGCTATAAAAAACCAGCTGCCCATTTCTTTATTGATAACATTAGTATGTTTGCCCAGCCAGCCAAGCCCGGATCTTACAGCCCATGCTTTATCCATAACAGGTCCTGTATCAACGTAAGACTTACTTTCAAATTCAGGATCGATTTCCTTTAATTCACTTTCAAGCTCATCCAATTTTTTCCATATAACAAGATGATAATCTTTTCCCCAGGCGTAGCGTGAGACCTTGCCTGCCGGCAGGCAGGTTTTCCCTTTATCTTTTTGATTGCTGTATTGTTCATCAGTATAGTAATTCATTCCAAGGGAGATTACACTTTTAGCACCGGGAAGAATTAGGGAAACATCTTTTCTCTTCTCAAAATTTTTCTGCATATACTCCATTTCACCCTGATATTTCATGTCAAGCCATTTCCCAAGGTTAAAAGTTTCTTCTTTCAGCTCTTCAGCTTTTGCAAAACCAACTAAATCAAATCCAATTTGCTTGGCTTTTTCAATTACTATTTTATTGGTTAGTTTCATATTCGTGTAGAACCTTCAAGGTTAAGGGAGCGTCAACAATGTGAGAACCTTGAAGGTTGCTGAGCTTACCACTTCAATTCTTTCTTAAGAACCTTAATATAAACTTCATCATTAACTATTATTACCGGAAAGCTATTCAATCCATTTTCTCCTTTAGGCTGCTTCCCCGTTTTTAAATTGAACTTCCACCCATGCGCAGGACAAACAACAAACTCATCTTCAATAAATCCGTCATAAATTAGTGCTGTATGCTGGTGCGGACAGATATTGCTGAGAGCATAAACCACATTATTGATTTTGAAAACCGCAACTTCGGTTTCATCTACCATAAATCTTCTTCCTTCTCCTTCTTTAAGCTCATCGAATCTGCATAATTTTGTATAACCTTCTTCTGTCATATTTCTTTCATTTTTTCATTTACTCTGAATCCTTTTTCATCTTTCATAACAGTAGCAAGTGCTGTTTCAGGATCGTGCTCAAAAAAGATTCTCCAGTTTTCCCCGATTGCCTTAGTAAGAATCTTTTTCTTTTCTTCAACCGTTATTAATGGTTGCAGATCATAAGCCATAATGTAAGGCAAAGGAATATGTGAAGTGGTCGGGAATAAATCACCACAAAATAAAATGGTGTTTGAGGAATCAGAAATTTTTACTAACTGCTGTGCAAAAGTATGCCCATTTACAATTACGAATTCTATTTCATCATCAAACTTTTCTTCACCATCGATAAAATTAAGTACACCTTCTTCCATTAATGGCAGGAAACTATCCTTCATATAGCTTCCTCTGTCTCTCCCGGATGGTTTAATCGCCCATTCATAATTTTTCCTCTGCACATAATATTTTGCGTTTGGGAAAGTCGGGACAAGCTTCCCACTTTCTATTTTAGTCGAGCCGCCTGTGTGATCGAAATGAAGATGAGTCAGAATTACATCCGTTATATCTGATGGAGTAAGATTAAGCTCTTTCAAGCTTCCTTCTAGATTTTGAGTCCAATCAAAGGCATAAATACTTTTTGATTTCTCATCCCATTTATTTCCATTTCCTGTGTCAATCAGAATCTTTCTTTCTCCATCTGTTAAAAGAAGATTTCTTGTAGCGAGCTTTATCCTGTTCGCTTCGTCAGGGGGATTGGTTTTCTGCCAGAGTGGCTTAGGAATTATCCCAAACATTGCCCCGCCGTCCAATCCAAAATACCCTGAATTTATTATGTGTAATGTGTATTTGCCTATTTTCATTTTAATTCTATTATAGTGTCCATTTGCAAATCGATTACGATTATGATTAAGATTACGATCACGACTTTTTATTTTCGTAATCATACTCTTAATCTTAATCGCTTTTTCAATATCAATATTAGTAAATTAAAGAAGTTTGAAGTTAGGTAAAAGCCTGATTACTACAATTATGTTTCAACAGTAGCATCATTGTTAAATTTATGTAAACTGACTATTGTCTGGAAACCGAAAAAATATATTCACTCCGAGATATGTGTAAGAACTTTGCCGCAAGTTTATAACCCCAAAGAAAGACCCCTGGATAAAAATTGAAAATGCTACAACTGAAGAATTAAAATCTCAGGTAGATAAGTGCCCTTCCGGTGCTTTAAGTTATTTTATGAATGAGGATAGAAAGGGTTAAAATATAATTATATACTAATCTACCTCGCTACTCTTCCAATACTATCGAGGTATTCTTTTTTTCTTTAGAAGCTCTTCTTCTCCTTAACTAACTAATGATAAAATTATTCATATATATATATATATATATATTTACATTAGAACTTTATTATTAATTTATAAAAAATCATAATGTCAATAGAATATAATTCATTGCTTATTGCAAACCTTTTTTCATCTGAAGAAGAGAATGAGATTCAACAAATTTTAGAGGAGATGGGTGAAATTGGAGATCCGATCTTTTTATATCCGGTTTATCAAAAATATAAGATTGTTAAAAATGCATCTATATCTCATTATTTTATTATAACATTGGATGCTATAAATTCTAATGATGTAATTCAAATAGCTTTAGAAATCGACAAAAATCCTAAAAAAGAGGCAGACAGAAAATATTTACTATATATTTTTGATAAAAGAAAATTTTATAAAAATGAAGCTATTAATATTGGTTTAAAAACTTTGTCTACATATATGGACGAGGAAATCCCACAAGAATGGGATTTATACGGTATTATTCCATTTTTAAAAAATGCTGGGGTTCTTAATAAAATAGAAAGTCAACTTTCAAATATCTTTCGTAATAATAAATTTAGCAATAGAGCGAGAGAATATGCTTTTAGTAAATGGTGGGAAATAGACCCTAAAGGAAATATACAAGCAACAATAGATGATTATAAAACTTTAAAACAGAATGTTCAACTTGAAGGAATAATTGCTACAGTTGCAACCTATTGGAAAGGCTCCATAATTGAGGAACTAAAAAAGCTAATTGAAGACGATGGCGGTATAAAGGCTAAACTTATAATACAAAGAGCGAAAGAAAAGGAAGAAGAAAAAAAACAAAAAGAGAGCGACGAAAAACAACAGGTAATTAAAAAACAATATAGCAATGCAGATTTAATTGAAAAAATTAGCGAATTAAGAGAAAAGATTAATGATAATACCCAATCCAATACAGATATTGGTTTTAAAATATTCCTTCCGAACGAAAGTCTATTTTTACAACTAAAGACTGCAAATGATGATGCTACATTAATTAAAGCTTGCATAAGTATGAGAGAAATTATTCAAAATCTGAATGAGGAACTTGGAAAGCACAATTTAACAAACGAGGAAATTAAAAAACTTCTTCCAAATACAGCTGAAGAGGATTTTAATAAATCATTAAACAAACTTTTTCTTTTTTTGAAGTCTAAAAAGTTTACAATTGATCCTACAATCTTCGGCTTAAGAAAGCTAAACCAGCTTGCGGGGCTTTTAGGTGCTCATCCAAGAAGTGAAAAAGATTCACTAATGCAAAAGCTTGCTGATGTCAACTTAGCTAAGTTCTATCAGGAAGAAGATTGGGGGAGGCTTCATCAATGTCTATTAGAAATGTATGAAAAATCTTTAAGTGCCCTATTAAGTTCCTTGAAGAGTTAAAAAGGAGGGTATTTTTTTTTACAAAAAACCTTTTGAAATGATTACTCCGAAGAACCTATCTCGCTACTCTCCCAATACTATCAAGGTATTCTTTTTTCTTAAGAAGCTCTTCTTCTGTTTCAACATTTTTAGGATCGGGGATACAGCAATCAACAGGACAAACAGCAGCACATTGAGGTTCATCGTGGAAACCTTTGCACTCTGTGCATTTATCGGGAACAATATAAAAGAAATCTCTTGAGAAAAATCCTTCGGCTCCTGAAGGTGCTTTATCACCCTCGCCATAATTTGTACCGGTAAGTTCCCACCCGGCTCCACCTTCATAAATCGCAGTGTTAGGGCATTCAGGCTCGCAGGCTCCGCAGTTAATACATTCTT
>MGZZ01000112.1:7120-7216 GCA_001802795.1 Ignavibacteria bacterium GWC2_36_12
GCCAAACGAACCGCCGCCGCCACTGAATCCACCACCGAAGCCTCCTGAACTAAATCCTCCACCTCCACCCAACCCGCCAAAGAAAATACCTCCTCT
>MGZZ01000113.1:0-3358 GCA_001802795.1 Ignavibacteria bacterium GWC2_36_12
CAACCTATACTATCAGAAGCCATATTCACAACATTATGGAAAAGCTTACACTGCATACACGTTTGGAGATAGCTAATTATACTTATACCGGTGGAATCTTAAAAACTATTGCTAAAAATATTTCAACAATTACTAACTGATTCTGCAGCAGATGCTCATTCTAAAGAATTAATCCCTTTTTCATCTTTGGGAGCTATTACATTTTGAAGACATCTTTGGTATCTTTGTATTCTAAGGTAAAGTGCGGAGGTGTATTTAGTTAGAATTTCTTAATCTATTAAAGAATAGGAGTTATGTTATCCGAAAACTCAGAATTGGAATTATTGACCTTGTAACCAAGGGACCTACAAAAGCATTATTTGCACGTATTATGAATGCCAATTTTGCAGCTATTATGCCCCAGGTTTTAGCTGTATGGTGTGAAGAAGAAGGACACGAGGTATCATATGTTTGCTATACAGGATTTGAAAACCTTGTTAATGAATTACCGCAGAATGTAGATATTGTTTTTATCGGAGCCTTTACTGAAGCTGCTCAAACAGCTTATGCACTGAGCAATCTTTTTCAGTCCAAAGGTGCAGTTACGGTTCTCGGAGGACCTCACGCACGATGTTATCCACAGGATGCACAAAAATATTTCGATTATGTTGTGGGATTCACAAACAAATCTATAATTAAAGAAATTTTACAGGATTGTTCATCTCAAAAGCCTATCGGGTTATATTTATCAGCAAACAAACAGCCGGAATCTCTGCCGGGAATTCGTGAACGCTGGAAATTTATAGACAAAACTTTACGAAAAGCTCCGATTATTAAAATGGTTCCAATGATCGGAAGCCTTGGATGCCCCTACACATGCAGTTTTTGCATTGATTCAGTAATTCCTTACCAGACTCTTGATTTCCAGGTAATGAAAGATGATCTCTCTTTTCTCCTGACAAAATTTAAACGCCCGATGGTGGGCTGGCACGATCCGAATTTCGGAGTTAAGTTTGATGATTATATGGATGCTATTGAGGATGCTGTTCCGCCGAACAGTATTGATTTTATTGCGGAAAGCAGTCTTTCACTATTATCTGAAAAACATCTTCAACGGCTTAAACGAAACGGGTTCGGTGCACTTCTTCCCGGAATAGAATCCTGGTATGATCTAGGGAATAAATCAAAGACAGGACAAAAGCAGGGAATGGATAAAGTAAAAGAAGTTTCCGAACATGTGAATATGATCCTTCGATATACACCTTACATCCAGACCAATTTTGTGCTCGGTTTAGATTCAGATGAAGGGTCGGAACCTTTTGAACTGACAAAACGGTTTGTAGATTTATCTCCCGGTGCCTTTCCCGGTTATTCACTGCTAACTTCTTTTGGACAGGCAGCACCTCTTAATCTTGAATATCAAAGAGCTAACCGTGTTTTACCTTTTCCTTTCCAGTTTCTCAATAATAATCATGCAATGAATGTAAAACCGATGAATTATTCCTGGATAGAATTTTATGACAACGTAATTGATCTTGGAAAATATACTTTTTCGTGGAAAGCAATTTTTAATCGTCTAAGAGCGAACAAAACTATGATCCCGAAATGGATGAATGTTGTAAGGGCAATATCCGCAGAAGGTTTTGGAAGGGTTAAATATAATATTGAAGTTCGCAGGTTACTGAGTACTGATAAGCAATTCAGAGATTATTTTGAAGGAGAAACAACCGAACTACCTCAATTCTATAAAGACCAGATAAAGAAGAATCTTGGAACGCTCTGGAATTGGCTTCCAAAAGAAGCGATAGATCATGACCCGAATGCTTACCTTAAATCCACATTTGAAGTAAATGAAGAAAGAGCTATTGCAGTTTGAGCGATATTAGTAAGTAACATCCTCAACTTTTATCAGCTCGGCTTTATTATCGTATTTTTTAAGAAACTCAATAAACTCCGGGTTAAAGTATTTATTGTGTTTCTTCTCATAAGTCCTAAGATATCTTTCTATCTGTTTATGAGTAAGCGAGCATTTAAAATAGTTCAACACTTCTTTATCATCGTAGATGCGGTAGTAGTTTAAGTGTTTACCGTTTGTTTTTGTTTGTTTTTGCATCTCTCTGTTCCCGTTTTTTTGATTAAAAAAATAAATCTCTCATTCTTGTCACACTGAGCTTGCTTCGCAGTCGAAGCAGGTCGAAGTGTGACTGTCAGCCTTCGACTGTCTCAGGCTGACAACATAATATTTTTAAGCTATACTAAAATTTTTTCTGCATGAAGAATATCATTAAACAATCCGTCCTTAATTGATTCTGCATTTTTTCTTGCATTTGCTAATGAATTCAGAATATACCTGTTCGCAGCAAAAACTTTTTTGGCTTCAATCTCTGCCTGATCCAATAACAAGTAACCGATATGAATGTAGCTGTAAAGTTCAACTAAATCTTTTGCTGCAACATCCTGGAAAGAAGGGTCTTTCTTTTCAACTATATATTTCAGGGAATCTTTGTAAATCTCTCTTATTTCTTTCAAATGATTAACAAGATTTCCAACTCCACCTTTGTATTCTTTCTTTTCACATTCATCAAATCTATCTGCAAGAATATCATTTATAACTCCGCCAATTGCTGCCACTATCTGGAGCTGTGATGTACCTTCGTAAATATTTGTTATGCGTGCGTCACGTGCTAACCTTTCTACTCTGAATTCTCTCATATAACCTGTACCGCCATGAATCTGAAGTGCATCAAAAGTTATTTTGTTTGCTGATTCGGTAAGGATATATTTTGTCATGGGAGTAAGGAGTCCGGCTTCTTTAGAATATTTTTTTAATCTGATATTTTCTTCAGAGAATGATTTCCCTTCCTCTTTAAGCCTCTCAATTTTTTCCTCCATCTTTTCCTTAATATCAACGACCTGTGCAGTACTATAAAATAATGCGCGGTTAGCTTCAAGAGTTACCCGCATATCGATCAGCATATTTGTAACAACTGGTATGCTGTAGATACTTTTTCCAAACTGCACACGTGCTTTAGCATATTTCAATGCTTCTTCGTAAGCAGATTGAGAAATCCCAAGTGCCTGTGCAGAAACTCCCATCCTCGCCCTGTACATCAGATCGAAAACATATTTTATCAAACCGAATTTCCTGTTACCGACAAGCTGACATGAAGTATTATTAAACTGCAGCTCGCAGGTTGGTGAACCATGAATTCCAAGTTTATGCTCGATTCTTCTTACTTTGATTGTATCATCTTTGTGACAGACAAACATACTTAAACCCCGTCCATCTTTTGTTCCGGCTTCAGAGCGCGCAAGAACAAGAAGTACATCACCATTACCGTTAGTGATAAATCTTTTAACTCCCCTTAAAAACCAGTTT
>MGZZ01000113.1:3414-8698 GCA_001802795.1 Ignavibacteria bacterium GWC2_36_12
AGGTTCTGTTAGTGCCATTGCCCCGGTATAGTCTCCGGTACAAAAGCCGGGAAGAAATTCCATTCTTTGATCTTCGTTACCAAATTTTTTAATCGTATCGGCAATATCCTGCAGACCAAAAATATTCATCAGGGAAGCGTCCGCACGGGAAACCATTTCAACTGCCATCATATACATTGTGAAAGGGAAATTAAGACCGCCATATTTCCGCGGAAAGATCATTCCCATTAAATCTGCCTGTGCAAGCTGCCTTAGGTTTTCCTTTGTTCCTTTTGCATAAGAAACTTTCCCATCACTGAACAAAGCACCTTCATCATCTACTTCTGCAGCACGCTCTGCAATGAAATTACCGGCAATATCTCCAACTATCTCCAAAACCTTTTTATAATTTTCTATAGCATCTTCATAATCAGTGGGAGCGTAATTATATCTTTCAGCATCCTTGTAATTATCCTCTGCAATTTCAACAATCTCTCTTATATCGAAATTATTAAAGTAGAATTGAATATCATTATTTTCTGTAAAAAAGTTTGGCATAATAAAACCTATTTCAATTTATGCTTATATGCTTCTATAAAAGCCGGAATAACCTCCGTTGCATCGCCAACAATACCGTAATGCGCAATATCGAAAATAGGGGCTTCGGGATCCGTATTGATTGCAATTATTTTATTTGATTCCTGCATTCCTGCACGATGCTGAATTGCCCCGGATATTCCTATTGCTATGTAAAGTTTCGGTCGAACAGTAACCCCCGTTTGACCAACCTGCCTGTCCGGAGTTACAAAACCTGCATCGACTGCTGCACGGCTTCCCGCAATCTCCCCTCCTATTGTATTAGCAAGCTCTTCAACTAATTTAAAATTTTCTTTTGTGCTAAGTCCGTAACCTCCTGCAACAATTATTGGTGCGGCTTTTAAATTAACCTTGTTACTTTCTCTATGCTGCTCAATTATCTGAACAAGCTCGTCAATGGGGTCTGGTTTGTATTCAACACGTGTAATTTTTATTTCATTCGGTTTTTCAAGCGGAGTTAATTCCATAACTCCTTCCCTAACCGTTGCCATTTGAGTCGAGACATCAGGGGTAATAATAGTAGCAATTATATTTCCGCCAAATGCAGGACGAATCTGAAGAAGAAGATTTGAATAATCTTTGCCGAGATATTTTACATCCGATACCTGGAGATCTGTGCAATCCGCAGTTAAGCCGCTTTTAGTATGAGAAGCGACTCTCGGCGCAACGTCTCTACCAATTACTGTTGCACCAAAAAGAACAATACGAGGAACAACAGTTTTAACAAGATCATTAATTATTCTGCTGTAAGGAAGCGTTCTGTAATTTTTAAGTGATGGATGTTCAACAAGCAATGCTTCATCAGCTCCGTACCTGAACGTTTCTTTAGCGATTTCTTCAACTCCATCGCCAATTACAATTGATTTCAATTTGCCATTCATTGCCTGTGCAAGCTTGTGCCCTTTGCAAAGAAGCTCGAAACTTACATCCGCTGGTTTTCCATCTCTCTGTTCAATAAAAACCCAGACCTCATTTGATTTCGGATTTTGGACCTGACTGCCGTCAGGCAAGTTTTCGGATTTTGGATTTTGTTCCACTTAGTTATCCACTATTATTTTAAATTTATCTTTTTTCTAACCACTATTCAGTAAATGACTGATGACCAATTACAAATGACCGACATTATCCGAAAATATGATCCGTCATTAACTGATCTATCAGGCCGCTT
Organism: Ignavibacteria bacterium GWC2_36_12; assembly: GCA_001802795.1. GTDB lineage: Bacteria > Bacteroidota > Ignavibacteria > Ignavibacteriales > Ignavibacteriaceae > RBG-16-34-14. The sequence goes on from MGZZ01000113.1 coordinate 5,159, forward strand.
AATCCGCCTTTTGTCGGCTCAACTTTAATTTGATTACCTCCTTTAAGTACAACTGATTCAACTTTATGAACTTTTGTAGGAGAACCCGCTATACCGCATCTCTGTATATCAAGGTTCAGATCATCCATCGTGAAAGTATTAATAAGAAGATTTTTCTCTTTGTACTCATGAATTAGTCTGTCTGTATATAGAAGAGAGTTTCCCTCTGCAAGCTTTTCAAGATCCATAACCGATCTTGCGTTCTTAAAAGCCATAACTCTCTTCGAACTAAAAGGACGGGGTTCAACAACATCTTTTAAAACTGTAATTAAAACTGGAAGCGTACTTTCAACAATTTCGTAACCACCGTCTATTTTTCTCTTTATCTTTATTTTGTTCTTTTCGACATTCAGGATTTCCTCGGTATAAGTTATTTGTGGAATACCAAGCTTTTCTGCGGTTTGAGGACCTACCTGTGCCGTATCACCATCAATAGCTTGCCTGCCGGCAAAAATAAAATCATAGTTGCCGATTTTTTTAATCACTTCACTTAAGACATAAGAAGTAGCAAGAGTATCGGCGCCTGCAAATTTCCTGTCGCTAACAAGATAAGTTTCATTGGCTCCCATATAAAGGCATTCACGCAAAACATCTGATGCACGCGGGGGACCCATTGTAACCGCAGTTACTTTTCCACCATACTTTTCTTTAACCTGCAAAGCAAGTTCAAGAGCAACACGATCTTCATGATTAAAAATTGCGGGAAGTTTTGTACGGTTAACAGTCCCGTCATCCTTCATTACCTTACCGGAAATGTTTGCAGTATCCGGCACCTGCTTAACCATAACTATTGAATTGAACATAGTAACCCTGCACACTGAATATTTAATGGTAGTACTATACCAAATAATATTCCATAGAAAACTTTATTGAAAATTTCAGCAATATTATCAGAAAACAGCCAGTTACCATCGTACTCTTTTCAATTGGGAGAAAGGTTCTTTAAGATGTTCTTAGAATTGAGAAGATTTGATTGCTTATTTATAAAGCAAAATTCAGCTTTATTATGCGATTCCGTAACAGCTATCTGCTATCCGGCATCTGGGAATCCGGTGCCCGGTGTTTATTGCCCAAACACAAAATTTTTTTAGCTCAACTATTGACACTTAGTTTTTTCTAACGTAGTTTGGCTGAAGTAGGGCAGGTATTCTTCTGCGGGGCAAACCGATGTTAATCTAAAGAGTTGGTGGGGGTCAAAATCATTATTTCATATTACTGTTGTTCGTAAAAGAATCTAAATAACTTAAACGAAAAGCTTTGGCATGTTTTAAAGCGAATTCGGGGGAAGTTTTCTTTCTATCTATAATAGTACGAATTGTAAGGAGTCACTATGCCCACAAATAAAGAAAAATTAGAAAAACTTTTAGGAGTTTCTGACCCGCAGGAAAAAGATTCTTTAATTGAAGAAATCTTTGATGATATAGGAAGTGATGTAAAAGGATTTTTCAATGAAGTAAAAGATCTTTTTACAGGTGAGATGCCTTCAATTAAAAAAGTTGAAAAACAGACACGATACACCTGGAAAAATCACACTGAAAATCAAATTGTTCAGCCGCTGCAATATTTAACCCCAAAATCTTATGAAGATCTTGTTGCAATTGTTCAAACTGCCGAGGCTAACAACTGCAAGGTAAGGGCGGTCGGTTCGGGACATTCATTCTCAGATGTTGTCCAGACTAATGATTTTCTTATCAACACGGATGAACTTAATAATCCAATTCCGCTTGATAAAAGTCTTCTTAAAGGTAATGTTGATACTTCCTTTCTTGTTCATGTTCAAAACGGGATGAAGATCAGGCAGCTTAACGATTACCTGGATGAGCACAGCCTTGCTCTTCCTAATATGGGCGGATACGATGCTCAATCAATTGTCGGTGCCGCTTCAACTTCTACCCATGGATCGGGAATAACTCTCGGACCGATATCGAGCTTTTACAAATCAATAATTCTTATCGGGGATGGTGGTATAACCTACAGAATAGAACCGGCAAACGGAATAACTAACCCGGCAAAGTATAAAGCTAAATATCCGGGCAATAAATTAATTCAGGATGATGAATGGTTTAACACTGTTGCAGTAAGCATGGGTTGTACCGGAATTATTTATTCCGTTATTCTTGAAGTGATGCCTGCATACTGGCTTAAAGAAGTCCGCACTTTAAGTAACTGGGAAATTGTAAAAGCCGACTTAATTGATGGGAAAGTTTTAACCGATAATCGCCATTATGAAGTGCTCGTTAATCCTTACAAAGTAAAAGGAAAACATCAATGCCTTGTAACAAAAAGAAATATTGTAAAAAAACCGGATATAATTATCGGTTCCAAAGGCTCGAGAAATTTTTTGACAGAACTTTTAGGTCTAATCCCCGGAATGTCGGACATTTTTGATTTTATCTTCGACACATTTCCCGAACTAAGTCCGGCAATATTGAATGAAGCGATGAAAGGATTGGTTGATGACGCATATATAGATAAAAGCTACAAGGTTTTGAATCTCGGTACAGCTAATAACATAAGCGCATATTCCGCCGAAATAGCTTTTCCTGTTAAAGATCACATTTATATAAAAGCTGTTGAGAGAATGTTTGAAGTAGCAAATAAAATGAAAACTCTCGGCAACCTTTATCATACCTCTCCAATTTCTTTAAGATTTGTAAAAGCTTCAGAAGCTTATTTATCCATGCAAAACGGGGGGAATACTTGTATGATAGAAATTCCAGTTGTTAATGGCACATATGGAGGATTCGATCTTTTACAGCATTATGAAAATGCAATGTATGAGTTTAGCGGTAGACCGCATTGGGGACAGGTAAACTACCTGACCGGCAGTAATGATCTTATCAAAAAAATGTACCCGGATTATGATAAATGGCTGAAAGTTTACAAAGAGCTTAACAAGAATGAAACGTTTAATAACCAGTTTACGGACAGGTGCGGGTTTTCGGTAATCAATTTTAAAAATCAATAATAGAAAGAGAATTTAAATGGAATATACACCAAGTGAAAAACGGTTAATAATTCTTCTTTCTACTTATTCAGTTTTATTTTTATTAGCGTGCATTGTTTCCGCTTACTTTTTCATTTTTCATTACAGGGAAACAAATTTATTACTCTTAGTTACCCCCTTTCTTTGCCTTATCCTTTTCATCTTTTGTTTACTCGGTTCCGAAGGAATAAGAAAAAACTATATTTTTATTGATCTGCTTAACCTGTCATTCCTGTTTGTTTCTATTATAACTGCAATTAAATATTTCACAAGCAATAATGCGGAACTCAAAGTTATTTATGGCGAATACGCTTTATTGTTTATCGCACTATTTATTCTGATGGTTCTTATTTGGCGTCAGGCTGTCATAAGCAGGTTTGGCTTAAACGAACTTTCCCCAACAGAGGCGCTATCTTACAGGGCACTTGCAGAAGTTGTAATCGGCGATTACAAAGCAGAGGGATATTCATTTGATACAATCGTTAAGGATTTTGACAATTACCTGAACAGGTTTC
>MGZZ01000113.1:8715-33281 GCA_001802795.1 Ignavibacteria bacterium GWC2_36_12
TCCGTTAAGCTTGTTTACTTTGTAATTCAATATGTCCCCCTGATTTTTTTGAATGTTCCTCTTACATGGATGGGCGTCGAAGACAGGAAAAAATTTATTAAGAAAAGATTTTACAAAGCGAGCGGCACTCTCCTTACTTTGATGCGAAGCGCAAAGCAGCTTGTTTACTTTATTTATTATGGAAGCAAGCCGAGCTTTAAATCAACAGGCTACTTGATGTTTGAAGATAGGGAAAGATTTAAAAAGATGCCGAAGATACCTGAACCGGAACCACTTAATGTTACTTATATAAGAGAACCAAAAAAAATTGATACGGATATATGTGTGATTGGAAGCGGCGCTGCAGGTGCTGTTGCTGCTTATAATCTTGCTAAGAATACAGGCAAAAAAGTTACCATCCTCGAAAAGGGAAAATACTATATCCCACAAAATGATTTTACAAACCTCGAATCTGAAATGATCGGTACACTTTATAAAGACGGGGCACTGGAAATGACCCAGGACTTTGACCTCGCTGTGTTGCAGGGAATTTGTGTCGGGGGGTCAACTACCGTTAATAATGGAATATGTTTCAGAACTCCGCATCCTGTTCTTGATGAGTGGGAAAAGATCGGTGCCAAAATAGATGTAACTAAACTTGAAAATTATTTTACTACTGTTGAAAAAATTATTGGTGCTGTCCCGCTCAATCGTACAAAAACAAACGAAGGAGCGAACAGGTTTTATAAAGGAGCTGAGAAACTTGGATTAAACCCCGAATGGTTTGTTACAAATTTTGGCGAATGCGGCGGAAGCGGATACTGCAACATTGGATGTAAATACAATAGGAAACTCTCTATGCTTCTTAATTATCTGCCTCTTGCACAAAAAGAAGGAACGGAAATAATTGCAGATGCAGGTGTCGTAAAAATATTTACAAACGGAAGAAACACTAACGAAATAAAATGTAAAACATCAACCGGAGTCACTTTCAATGTTTCTGCTAAACAGATTGTAATTGCCGCTGGTGCTATTGCTTCAAGCGGAATTCTCTTAAGGAGCGGGATTAAGAGAAACATCGGAACAAGGTTATCCTTCAATATCACAACACCAATGATGGCTGAGTTTCCCGGTGTAATAAATTCTTTCGATGGAGTTCAGATGTGTTGCTACATTAAAGGCAGCGGCTATTTAGTTGAAACAACATTTAATCCACCGGGAGCTTCTGCATTAATTATGCAGGGCTGGTTTGAACAGCTAAATGAAAGGATGAACAAGTATACCCGGTATGCAACGGCTGCACCTGTAGTTGGAAGTGAGCCAAACGGCAAAGTAAAACTTTCTTTATTCGGCAATACCAGCATTGATTATGACATGACGCCTTCCGATTTCAAAAAATTGAAAGAAGGTATGAAAACATTATGCAGAGTTTTTCTATCCGCAGGCGCAGATTGCGTTCTTCCTTCTTCCTATGATGATATGGTTATAAAATCCGATTCTGACTTATCAAAGATAGACAACATGATAAAAGTACCGCAGGATATAAGCCTCAGCTCTGCTCATCCCCAGGGAGGAAATCCTTTATCAGATATTAAAGAGATTGGAGCCGTCGATACAAATTTCAGAGTTCATGGATTTGACAATCTATACGTTTGCGATGCGAGCATTTTTCCAACAGGAGTAATGGTTAATCCCCAGCTTAGTATAATGGGATTAGCTAATTATGCTGCCGATAAAATTTCCGAAAATATTTAAATGAACTTTATGAAGCTGGCACCAAGAGAACGCTTCGATATACAGGCAAAGACTTTTGATGGTAAGCCGTTTACTTTAAGAGCGGTAAGATTAATTAATGAAGAAAAACAGCCGTTGATTTTGTGGGAAGGATTTTATCAGAACGGAATTTTCTATGATTTAATGCACGGGAAAGGAAGCATTGCCGAATATATTTATTCTTTTGGTTATGATATCTGGATAATTGATTCCCGTGGAAATGGTGGCTCTACCGGTAAACATTATGCAGCAAGCATGGATGACTTTGCTGCAATTGATATTCCCATTGTGATTGATTTCGTAACTGAAAAAACAAAGATGAAACCTGTTTATATCGGACACAGTCAGGGCGGCAACACTGCTTTAATGAGTATGATGGGAGCCTGTAAAACAAAAGATGGAACTGTTTTTTTATCGGATGAAGAATCTGGAAAAAGACAGCAATCTCTTAAAGCTTTGGTAACTCTGGGCAGCTATCTTGATTTCACATTCAGCAAATTCTCTTCGCTTCAGTATTTTGTACAGAATGGAATTGTTCTTAAAATTTTCTGTTTCAGAATAAGGATAATCAGTTCTTCAAGAATTTTAAAACTCTTAAAAGTATTTAAGAGGTTGCCGGTTCCCATTCCCGTTTCTCTTAGACAAGCAATGATTAAAAATTCTTTCCTGAGAATTCTGCTTTTCCCGCTAACAATTATTTTAAATTCTGTCTCCCTGGTTGGCGCATGGTCGTTCTTATACCATATTCCCAATGTTTCTAAAAAATCGAGAATATATCTTTTTTACAAAACGATGCAGGCAACTTACTGGGGAATACTTGCTCAATACCAGCGGGCAATATTGTATGAAAAAATGATGTCGCTCAATTACAAGGTCAATTACTCCGAAAACTATCCCAAAATAAAATTGCCAATTTCTGTTGTAACAATGGAATACGATACTATGGCTGACCCTGTTGAAACAAAAAAAGTGATGTTTCATAAACTCGGCAGCAAAGAAAAATATTATACGGAATGGATGGGACAGGGACATGAAGATTTTGTAATGAACCCGGATTATTTTCATCAATTAATAGATGCAATAAAAATATTAGAGTAACTATGGAACAAGAAAAAAACGGCATTGCTGAACTCCTTCTCCATTGCGAAGAGAACGGGAAAGCCCCAAAGTACATCAAAGAAGATGATACTTACAGGGAAGAAAGAACTTCATTGTTCAGTCAATCTAAGCCTGTAAGAACAAAGCCCGTAAAGTATAATACAAATGGTGAAGAAATTTTTGTTGTAAGTGATTTGCACATTGCCTCGGGTAGAAATAATATCGGGGTTTACAAAGGAACCGAAAACTTTTTTGCTGACGATTCTTTCCTCAGGTTTCTTGAATATGCTGCGAAAAAAGCAGGCGAGGCTATTCTTATCATTAATGGAGATATTTTTGATTTCCTGAGAGTTACGGAATTCCCGGGCAAGGAGAAAAAAGTTCGTCCCACAAAAAAATTAAAGTATTTTCTTAAAGGACAAATTCTAAAAAATATCGAGCCTCCCGAAGAAGTCGTAAATGATGAATACAATGAATGGATGAATGAGCTTGATAAAATCGGGATTAAGAAAACAAGGAAAGAACTTGAAAAGAGTATTTCCAAAAGAGAGAAGAAATATGGGCTTGGAACAGATAACTATAAAACCATTTATAAATTAATAAAAATCAGGAACGGTCACCCGGCTTTCTTTAAAGCTTTAGGTCAATGGATAAAAAAAGGAAACAAAATTATTATTCTGAAAGGCAACCATGACCTGGAGCTTTACTGGTCTGCTGTTAGAAATTACCTGAGATTAATTATCGCTGAAGAAGTCTTAGATGAAAATGGAAATAATGACATTGAAGATATTCTTACTAAAACTGTTCTTCCTAATATCAGATTCATAGATGATTCGGTCGAGATAGACAAAGTCTTTTATGTAGAACACGGTCACAGGTATGATAAGTTCTGCATGGTGCTTGAAGACCCGGTACTTAATAATTCAGGGCAGATTAATATTCCCTTCGGTTCCTTTTTTAACAGGTATCTTTTAAACAGGATAGAATTATTCTATCCGTTCCTCGATAATGTGCGTCCTTCAGGAAATGTACTGCCAATGCTGTTAAAAGAAAATTTTCCGCTTGGTATCAAAGTTCTTTTTCATCACATCCCTCTTCTTATAAGAATACTGTTTACAAATTTCAGGTATATGCGTTTTATGTTCCATAAAGTCTTCTGGTTTGTGATTGCAATTATAATCCCTGTTGGACTGTTTATTTATTTTAATCCAACATTAATAAAAATAATTCAGGGAGACATTTCTAAAATTGAGGAAACTGGAGGAATAACCGCAATAATATTTCAACAAGTAAAAAGTTTAATCCTGCTGTTTTTTTCATACCTGCTTGCAAGAATTGTTTCATGGTTCCAGTTAACCGAACCATCAAGCCTGGATAAGTACGCAAAGGAAAGATTTAAAGGAACCGATTATAAAATTATGACAATGGGACATACACACAACCCCGGAGAATACCTCTTCAATGACAGGCAAAGATTTTACAACACAGGCACATGGATTCCTGTTATAGAAACTTCAACAGCTGATGTTCGTGAAGATAAAACATACACTTTCCTTCATCTTATAAGAGATAAAAATGGAAATTTGATTCCAGCTAATGAAGGATTGCTTCAAAGATGGAACGACGATGCAGGAAGACCGGAAGTGCAGGTGTTAGTCCAGAGAAAATAAAGAAAGGACAGCGCCGTGAAGAAACTGTTTTTATTTGCATTTATGTTGTTGATAATAATTATTAATGGATGCGGATTATTCAAGGACCTGGGAAGTAATTTTGGCGAAGGAGTTATCGAGCCTGTCGGCGTCGAGGCTGATACGATAGGATACGATCTGGTTAAGGGAATGAGAGAAAGTCTGACCGAAGAAGAGTTTCAGCAGGAACTGGATTCGATGATTATAAGATTGGGAATCACAACAAATGAACAGTTACGAAATCTGCTCGATTCCCTGCTGGGCGAATCTACAAAATATCAGCTCGGTGAATTACGTGATGAACTAACCGGCGATACAACTGTAAGCAGGCTTCTTTATCTCAGGAATTCGCTCTTAGATAATTATCTCCAAAATTATTTAAATGAAACTGTTTCCCGGTTAGGACCGCAATTTCTCAACGATTCGACAATTCAAAAATTAGCTGAAGTCAGAGACACGTTGCTTGGAGCAAGATCAAACGATTTGATAAAAGCTATTGTAGATTCAATGATGATAACATTTGCCGGCAGGTTTAAAACGGATGTTAATCCTTTACTCAGAGACAATCTCAGTTTTATAGAAAAGAATGCCACGTGGTTATTAATACTGATGGGAGCAATTGCATTGGCGATTACAGCATTCATCTGGAATCAGAAACAAAAATATTTAAAGATGACAAAACTGCTGACTTACCAGATTTCCGAATTTCCTGAGCCAAATAGTAAAGAAGCCCTAAAGAATAATATATCCCGGAATGCAAAGGCTGTCGGCGTTGAAGATGAATTAAGGGTGCTGCTTGATAAAACAGGATTGTTGCACCTGGATAAAAGAAAATGAACTGAGCTATTTATAATCAAACCAAACATGGAGGCATAAATGGACGGATTGTATTTACTGGTTCTTTTAATACTCACCTTAATATTTTTTTTCTTAGTAAAAGAGTCTGAGATACTAAGGGATACGATATCCGATGAAAATGCTTTCAATCAATTAGCTGAGAAGAAAAAAATTAAAAAGGCACGGGCGCCTTTCAGTCTAAGCCGTACACAATTAGCATTCTGGACAATAATCATTGTTGCTTCATTTTTTTATCTTTTGATTACTAATGAATTTAATGTACCCGCTATTGACAACGTTAATTTGATTTTACTAGGTGTCAGTATTGGGACAGCGGCTTTAGCAACAACTATCGATTCAAGCCAGCAACAAGATTCAAGACACCAGAACCAACCTTCGGGTGGATTTCTTATTGATATTCTCTCAGATAAAAATGGTGTAAGTATTCACCGCTTTCAGAATGTTATCTGGACAGTTGTCGTAGGAATTATTTATATAGCTTATGTAACTACTCATAGAACATTGCCGGATGGGAAAATTATAACCGACCAGCTTTTAATACTAATGGGAATAAGCTCAGGTGCTTATCTTGGATTAAAGATTCCTGAAAATGCACCTAAAGAAAAATCAGGTAATGCTAATCTTAATACTGATACAAACGACGGTGAATTACATGACAGATAAAATTCAATAAAGGAGGAGTCATGTCACAATTCATTGTTAATAATAAAGTGCTTGCAGATCTTTTCAGGATAAATCAGTATGCAATTCCTGATGATAAAGAATTAATTTTTATAGGTGTTCGCGGCTGTCTTCCGGTAGAAACCAATAACCAGGATTTTCAAAAATCTGTTGAGCTTTATTTAATTGATTTGAATTATACAAACCTGAGATGCACAATACTTCAGTGGAAGTACAAAGAAGAACTCATTGCAGCTTTTCCTGCCAGCACAATTCCGCATATAAATAATATAAAAGTTTTTGTTACTAACCCTAATAAACCTTCTAACTGCTTAACCGCCGGTTACTATAAAAAATATGTAAAAGGTGTACACAGTCCTGCAAAAAAGGGGAACTGGCATCAGGCTTTCAAACAATACGGGCAACCGCTTGCTATAAGAAGGACAAGAAATAATGTAACATACGATAACTTTGATACGATTGAAGTATCGTTTAACTGTTCTGATAATATTCATTGCGGATGGACTCAAAGCCTGGAAACAAATTATTCAAGCGCAGGATGCCAGGTAATTATGGGAATCCCTAAATGCGATTCAAAACCTAACCTGACAGATAATTTAGGTCCGTGGAAAGTTTTTAAGGATAACGGTTACAAAGCTAACCAGTCAACATTCCCTTATGCTCTCTTTAACTCAAAAGAAGTTTACCAGGTTTCAAACAATAATGGTAAAAAGATAATAGCTAAAATGCGTTTTGGTTCTACAGGCGAGTTAGTTAAGGATATGCAAAAAAAATTATTGGCAGGAAATTATTTACAGGGTGACGCTGACGGTGATTTTGGAAAAAATACTCTATATGCTGTTAAAAAATTACAGGTTGATAAACTAGGTGAAGAGTATGCAGATTGTATTGTCGGTCCTATCACGGCAGAAACTTTAGGTTTAACATTGGCTAGTTATGATATATAATCAGCCGATATTTTTTTGACATACGATTTTAAAACAAATCAACGGGTATTAATATGAAACTAACCTATCCTGTAATTATCGTTCCGGGAATAACCGCATCAAATCTTCAGGATGAATATCTTATTGATCCTGAAACCATCTGGTCTGCTTTGAAAAAAGATTATGAGAGAATTGCATTACACCCGGACGATTTAAGATACGAAGCTCTTGAACCTGCAAGAGTAAGAGCGGGTAAACTTTTTGAAATTGCTTACAATGAGCTTATAAATGAACTTCGCTATAATTTAAAGGATAAAGAAGACCTGCCTGTCCCTGTTTATCCATTTCCATATGACTGGAGAATGCCGCTGGAATTTATTCAAAAACAGCTTGATGACTTTATTACTGAAGTAATTGACAGGACAAAGCTTCTTAAACACTACAATAAAGAAAAGTATGCTGATGACACAAAAGTAAATTTAGTCGGGCATTCAATGGGAGGATTGATTATAACAGGTTACCTGAAAAGTAAAGGGAAAAAATCTCCTGTTAATAAAGTTGTAACTCTTGCAACTCCCTTCCAGGGTTCTTTCGAAGCAGTAATAAAAATTATAACGGGAACTGCAAACCTCGGCACCTCCCCACCAAGCTCAAGAGAAAGAGAAGCGGCAAGGATTACACCCGGTCTATATTATCTTTTGCCAAGTTTCAAAAATGGTATAACAACGGATACTGATTTGCCTGTATCATTCTTTAACCCCGAAATATGGCAGACAGGTGTTTACCAATCTCTTGAAGAGTTCATCAGGTTAAAAGGGCTTCCTGCACAAAGCAGCAGGAAGGATGAAGCGAGGAAATTATTAACTGCAATGCTTAATCAGGCTAATGAGCATAGACAAAAAACAGATGGTTTCGAATTAAAAAATGCCGGGTTAAATAAAGATAGATGGCTTGCCGTTGTAGGTGTAGATTCTGAAACCAGGGTTAAACTGAAAATATCGAAAATAGGGAAATCACCAAATTTTGAACTTAGCTCTGATGACAGGATGAATAAATGGAACTCAATTGATGAGATTGAAAGAAGGCAAACAGGTGATGGTACGGTACCGTTCGAAGGAGCAATTCCAAAATTCCTGAAAGAAGAGAACCTTGTATGTGTTTCCCCCGACGATTTCGGTTATTGGGAAATTCAGGATAAAGCATTAACTAAAATTGCCGGCTTCCACGGGATGCTTCCCAATATGAATATGCTGCACCGTCTAATCGTAAGGTTCTTCAAAGACAAAGATGATCCGAGAGGAAATACCTGGGGAAGACCAGCCCCGGGAATAGCTAAACAAAATTGGGATCCACCATTGGGTTTTAAAGATTGAAAGAACACTTATCAAATATCTGGTATCGGGAATCTGGCATCCGGCATCTGGAACGCAAAATTAAATTTGTGTTAACTATTGACACTGAATTTTCCAGAAGCTATTTTCTATGCGGGTGTCATTTCCTTTCCAGATGTTACTAAAATAATTTTTTTCCGGCGACCAAGTATTGTACATTTTTACTATTCCGGGGGCTATCCGATGATTGCCTGATGAGTTGATGGGGTCAGAAATTCAGATGAATAGAATTCTTTTAATATTATTTAAAGGAGAATAGAAAAATGCCAACCCTGCGTATTGCTACGTTCAATGTAGAAAACCTTTTTGAAAGAGCTAAGGTTCTGAATTTTCACAATAATATAACCGGGGATAAAAAACTGGTTAAAATATCAGAATTACAGGAAGAACTCGCTAAGACGACATATGATAAACCTGCAATATTAAAATTATATAAAGAATTAAAAGAATACATAACCGTTGTCGAGACAAGAGAAAAACTCTTTGATCGTTCAAAGAAAAAAGTTGTTGTAAATGGCAGAAACGATTGGGATGGGTTCATAAGTTTTAAACCGGAAAAATTCACCGAGGATGCCAGGAAAAATACAGCCAAAGTTATACGTTCGGTAAATGCAGATATTTGCTGTTTAATAGAAGTAGAAAGCAGACCTGTTTTAAAACATTTTTTTGCTGATCGGTTAAGCAGTACCGGCAACTTTGAAAAATACTCGCATCTCATGCTTATTGATGGAAACGACACCCGGGGAATTGATGTGGCACTTGCAAGCCGTTATCGTATTAAAAAAATAATCAGTCATATTGATGATAAGAAAAGCAATAAATTAATTTTCTCGCGGGATTGCCTGGAGTTGGAAATAGAAAGTCCCTACGGTACAATATGGGTTTTAGTAAATCATTTTAAATCAAAAGGATATGGTGTACAATCTGCTTCAAATAATAAACGCTTAGCTCAGTCTGAGAAAGTTGCAGAAATATTGCAAAACTACAATTTGAAAAATGAAATGGTCGTAGTTGCCGGGGATTTAAACGATACGCCTGACAGTGCCCCTCTTGCCCCGCTTATGTCAGTAAGTAACCTTTATGATGTGCTGGAAGCTAAATACCCGAACAAGGCAGACCGTTGGTCATATCATTATAAAAAAAATGAGCAGATCGATTATCTTCTTGTGTCAAAGCCTCTTCACAATATTCTTGCAAATTCCGGTGTAGAGCGAAAAGGCATCTTTAAGATAGAAGAATACAGCAATAATACCATAAAGGCTTTTCCCACAGTTAAAACTTATACCGATAGTGCATCGGATCATGGTATGGTCTGGGCGGAATTTTCTTTTTGATGATTGAAAGTGATTTTATAGAGCGATTAATTTCTGTTTCATTTTTCCTTCTGTGGGGCTTTTTGATGTTTGCCTGATGAGTTGGTGGGGCGAGGGGAATCAAGTTTTAGAAATTAAAATTTGAAAGGAGTTTCTTATGCCTGAGTGGAACAATAATAATCTTGCCTGCCTTAAAACGTGGATTCATTTAAAAGTGCTTAACCAGTATGACAAAGTTTTCAAAGATGCCGGTAGTCTAAAAATGAACCAGCTGACTTTCTGGAATCAATCAGCAAGTTCTGAATTAAGATCAATTGCTGCTAAAACTATTTGTATTCAGTTGGATAACATGTTCCGGCTTCACGATAAGGCAACATACGAGTCTGGAAGTAATCTGGAACTGGCTACAGAAAATATGCACACCATTATGACAAATGAAGATAATACAATTGCCGATTTGGCTTTCATTGTAGATGATAATTATAAATTCAGGGGGGAGAGTGATGATGACGCGTTATTATAACATACTTTTTATTGTTCTGCTAACAGTTTTATCTTTTAATATTTACCCGCAGGAAACCCTTTCCTTATCTGAAATTGCAAATGACTTTAAATCTTTCATCGGTGATTCTTCAATTGAAGATGAACTTCAGAACATTTTTAAGGAAGTGCTGAATGATCCTCAAACATTAAACCTGGTATTAAAGGAAACTTTTGAAAAGGTAAAACAAAACAATTTCTTAAAAGATCTCGATATTAAATTCAAAACATTTCAGTATGATAGCGCGTCGGCTATCGGCTTAGCTTATTCATATCAGAAAGCAATAAAAACCAGCTATATGGATTCGTCTGCAGCTTCAGCATCAGGTCTGAACTTTTCTATGCATACTAACGGGAATGTAGTTTTTGTAAAACGGTATAACCCGAATGATTTTTTAAAAAGCGGAATATCAATAAGCTATTTTAATTCGAATGGTGGGGCAGTTGAAATGACAAATGAATTGAGCGACTCTAAGACAAAAATTGAAAAAAAATTAAGTGAAATTAATGACATAGATTCTCTCAATAATAGTCCTCTCTGGAAAAACTATTTAAAACTTGTCACCCAACATTTAACAACTCAAATATTTTTTGATTTTTCACTTCAGGCTAACCTGGAATCGAACCAGGATTTTTCAATGAAGAATTACGCGTATGGCGCAAGTCTCGGAGTTGATATAAAAGCATGGAACAGAAACTCAACTTTGGCTCAATTAAATATTCTTGACTGGCCCTTTGCTATTACAAGATGGCTGACTGGAACCGATGATAATATATATCCTGTTGGTTCTTCTCTTCCAACCTTTTTATTTAACATAAGTTATGTTGATCCTTCATCAGATCCTTTACGAAAGAGTCTGAATGAAACAAAAAAATATCCACGCTTAGGATTTGAAGGAGCATTTAAAACTTTAGTTAGTAATTCTTTTGGAGGGAGTTTATTTGTCAGTGCCGATTTAAGATACTTTAAAGAGTTTAATGCAAGTTCTGTAATTAAAAATCTTGGTTTAAATGATTCATTTTACTTTGCTGTAGAATTAAAACAGGAGAATGGATTATTTGTCAGTTATACAACAGGCAGTCTCCCCTATGACTTACGAACCGATGATGTTTATGCAATAGGGTTTAATTATGGGTTTTAAACAACTATTTGGTTTGAGTAAAAACACATTTAAATAAAATTTTGAGAAAAATCTTGTGTGTTATATTCGCTCTCAGTGAAGATTTAACTTCCCAAAGATTTGACTAACCTTTCCATAACAGTGTTGGTGTGTTTTTCCATATCAATGAATTCATAAGAGATACAAAACATTTTTAAATTTTATAGGGAGGTAGTGTTATGAAGATTTCTATTAATATTACAACGATTCTTCATTTTATTATCATACATTTACTGGTATTGAGCCCAAACAAATCAATGGCACAGTCAAGAAACTCGGCACCACAATTCATTTTCCAGTGGCATAACAGTAAAGTTGTTGAGTTGCTAACTAAATCTACCCCATCTGATTCATTCCTAATTTCAATATACCCTACTGATGATGATCTAAAAAATAACTCGACTTTATTTAAGCGATTCAAAGTGTATGCAACTCCTGAAGGATATCCAATCATAGTTGATTTAAGCAATTTCGACTTAATCAAAAGTGATGGCAAGGTAGTCCTAAATTATAATTGTCTAAGTGAGGGGGCATCTGATGAACGGAAAAATGGGAAATTAATTTTAGCTGCATTAGAGACACACCAGTTGGCAATTGATGCTGGAATAGTTTTCCCTTCGACAGGGATTGATTTCCCAGGACCAGGAAAAGTAGAATTCAGTATTACGGAGTCTTCAAGATGGTCTGAAATGTATACGGGATTCGCCAACCTCCGTTATTCACACACTAATCTTGGAGATAGCACCACAGATAGTTCTCCAATCGTTGAAGGGGAATATGGATATGAATTTCATCCTTATGTTAAACCATGGGAAATTCCTTCACGTTCTTTTTTTGTTGGAGTTGGATTCAAAACAATACCTCTAACTGATACCATACCACTTTCCATTAGATGGAAAATTATGTTGGGAGGACGTGTGTTTATTTTAAAATATAACCAGTCAAGACCTGCTGATGAAATGTCAAAAATAAGAGGAGAATGGCGAGCAGGTATTGCAATGGATAGATATTGGGAAATTGATCAATGGAGAATATTTACTGACATACAACTAGAAATACCAGAAATAGGTGGGAACTACTTTCAGATTTTCCTGAGAGGAAAAGTAGACCTACCTTTAAGTGGAAATGGTCCAATAGACTTAAGATTTAGTGTTCTAGCGGGCGTTGATTTAAGTATTTTTCAAACATTGCTAGGAAAAAGTGCAGGGACTGATTGAAATCATTATACTTGGCGACTATAACAATTAGATTCAATATTTTTATTAAATGTTTTAATATTTTTAATGTATGAAAAATTCAGAAAAAGGTTCTCTCTGGCGCATATGGGACTTGCACGTTCATTCCCCTGCTACTTATGGTGGTGCCTATCAGGATTTTATAAAAAATGCAGAGCAAAGTATTGCATCAGTTATTGGTATTAATGACTATTGCACTTTAAGTGGATATGAAGAAGTTGTTAAGCTAGGGGATATACCCAATAAATTAATTTTTCCTGTTGTTGAATTTAGAATGCACAATATTGTTGCAAACAGAAAGAATATAGATCCAACAAAAGCGGGTGTTAAAATAAACTTTCATATTATTTTTAATAACGAACCTAATGATTTCGAAAAAATTAAGAACTGGTTAAACTCTATTGAATGTTATGACGAAAAAGGCGATGAAATCCAATTAGGTGCGTTGAATGATAAAACTAAAGCAAGTTTTAATTATGACAATGTGATTAAGAGTTTAAAAAGTCTTGGATTATATAATGAACATGCGTTGATTTGGCTTCCTTATGATGAATATGGCGGGATAGATGGTATTGATCCAGATGATAACTTCTTTAAATTATCGTTAATCAATAAGGCACAAATCATTGGTTCTTCATCCCAAAAACAAATTGAGTTCTTTCGTTGGGACAACAAAAAATTTGCTAAAGAACAATATCAAAAATGGTTTGACAATCCTAAGCCTTGTATAAAGGGTTCTGATACACATAAAATTGATTATCCTTTGGGACATTTGCAAAACAAGGATTCTCAACCATCAAATAAATATTGTTGGATTAAAGCTGATCCAACTTTTAATGGACTTAAGCAAATCATAGTTGAACCAGATAGAGTTTACATTGGTGAAGAACCCAATTTAATCACTAGAATCAGAGAGAATAAAACAAAATTTGTCAAATCTATATTAATAACTAAAAAGCAAAACATTATTCTTGACGATATTTGGTTTGATAATACAGAGATAAAATTTAATGGAGGATTAGTAGCAATAATTGGAAAGAAAGGAAGTGGTAAAAGTGCAATAAGCGAAATCCTTAGTATATGCGGGAATACTCATCAAGAACCAGTGAATTTTTCTTTTCTGAATAATACCAAATTTAGAAAGCCAAAACCATTTAATTTGTCGGAAAAATTTGAGGCCTCACTCACTTGGGAAGATAATAACTCCATCACAAAAGGTCTAAATGAAGACTCTGATCTTAATCTTACCGAAAGGGTGAAATATATTCCGCAGAATTTTTTTGAAAAATTGTGTGCTAATGTTGAAAGTGAAGAATTTGAAAATGAAATAAAAGATATTATTTATGCACACACGCCCACAGAAAAGAAATTCGATAAAAACTCACTTGATGAACTAATAAATTACAAATCTAGCTTAGTCAACGAAGAAATAATTCAAATTAAAAATGAATTAACGCAAATAAATAGTGAAATTGTTGAACTTGAACGAAAGAACACAAAAGAATATAAGGCTTCTATCAATGACAAAATAAAATTAAAAAAAGAAGAATTAGAAGCACATATAAATTCTAAACCTAAAAAACCTGAGTCGGAAAAAGATGAACTCGATAATTCAGAACTAACTAAACGACTTACAGAATTAAGGGATGAAATAAAAACATTAGAAGACGTCATAAAAGAAAAGAAAAAAAATCTCACTTTAGTAACATTAAAAGATGAAGAATTAAATAGAGCATTAAAATTTTATGATAACATAGATAACCAATTAAAAAGGATAACTGATGATCAAAATGACTTTGTTCAAATTCTTCGCAAATACGGACTCTCATTAAATAGTATTTTTAATTATAAAATTGACACGAAGCCCATTTCAGAACTAATAGTTTCTAATCAAACAACCATATCTGGGATAAATAGCGAATTGGATCGTGAAATAGACTCCAGCTTAGTGAATCAGTTGGACAAACTTCAAGAACAATTGAGAAATGACCAGGACGATCTCGCTAAACCCGAAAGAGAACAACAAAAATATATTGATGATTTAAAAAGTTGGGAAGACAAAAAACTTATTATAGAGGGTGATGAAGATACCGAAAACTCATTAAAGTATATAGAAAAGCATTCAGAATATTTGAAAACGGGATTGATTTCTGAATTAAGGAATATAAAAGAGAAAAGAAAAAAACTAGTCGTGGAATTGTTTGAGAAGAAATCAGCATTAATTGATATACGAAAGGAACTTTTCCAACCCGTAACAAAATTTATTAATGATTTTCAGGAACTCAAAGAAAGGTATGATGTTAACCTTGATGTAACACTTGAGTTACGTACATTCCCTGATAATTTTTTCAATCAAATAAATCAACAGAAAAAGGGGACATTCTTAGGAAAAGAAGAAGGATATAAGAAGCTAATAGAAATTATTGAAAAATCTAATTTTAATAGTTCGGAAGGATTCTTCTCCTTTACAGATAAATTACTCGATTCACTTACCCATGATAATAGAACATCAACTAAAGATGAGGTTGATATTCATAGTCAACTGCGAAAAGGGGTGGCACTAAATCAACTTTATGACTTTATTTTTAGTTTTGATTATTTACAACCTGTTTATAATCTTAAATTGGGAAATAAAACATTGGAAGAACTTTCTCCTGGCGAACGTGGAGCTTTGCTATTAATATTTTATTTGATTCTTGATAATAGTGATTTACCTTTAATAATTGATCAACCTGAAGAAAATTTGGATAATGAAAGCGTTTATCATATCCTCGTTCATTTCATAAAAAAAGTTAAAGAAAGAAGACAAATCATTATAATTACTCATAATCCTAATTTAGCTGTTGTGTGCGATGCAGATCAAATTATTGTAATGGATATAGAAAAAGAAAATAAGAATAAAGTTACATTCCTATCAGGTTCGATTGAAAATGAAACTATAAATTCAAAAATAGTTGATATTTTAGAGGGAACTATGCCTGCTTTCGATAATAGGGATCTGAAATATCTTCGAAACTAACCTCACATCACACTCTGAGGGTCAACATCAAAGATAAGCTTTACATCTCTAAAGTGGGATTTACGGTTAAATTCAATAAAGGAATCCAGTACGGCTTTTCTTAAAATTCCTCCCCCCGGATCTTTCTCTTTACTGCTCTTAACTAAAATGTGATACCTGTATTGCCCTTTTAACCTTGCGATAAGCGCCGCAGATACAGGAGTTATCTGCAAATATTTTTTATAAGCGATAAGCTCTTTATGAAAATCAACTGCAGCACCTTTCGCTTTGTCATTATCAGTGTCTTTTGTTTCAATAAGACAAATTCTTGTGAAAGGCGGATAATCCATTCTCTGCCTGCTTGTAATTTCCCTTTCATAAAAACCTGCGTAATCATTCAGCAAAACTTTTTGAAGTGTAAAGCTTTTTTCATTAAAAGTCTGGATTACAACTTCGCCTTCTACTTTGCTTCTGCCCGCTCTCCCGGAAACTTGTGTTAAAAGCTGAAAAGTTCTTTCATCTGCACGGAAATCCGGAAGCCATAAAGTTGTTTCAGCAGATATAACTCCTACTAAAGTAAGCCGCGGAAAATCCAATCCCTTGGAAACCATCTGTGTTCCTACAAGAATATCAACTTCTCCCTTGCCGAATTCCATAAGTATTTTACTCAATGAGCTTTTTTTCGAGATCGAATCGGAATCGACTCTTTTTACCTTTGCCTGCGGAAAATAAAATTCAATTTCATCTTCAATCCGTTCAGTTCCTGTTCCAAAATATTTAAGCGAATATGAACCACAGTTGCGGCAAACCTTAGGCACTTCCTTAGTAAACCCGCAGTAATGGCATTTGAGAATATTCTGATTAATGTGATAAACCAGGGGAACGGAACAATTATCACAAATTTCAAGTTCGCCACAATCCTCGCAATATATTTGTGTGGAAAATCCTCTCCTGTTCTGAAGAATAATTATTCCTTCTTTTTTCTTAAGCCTTACTTCAATCTCATCAAGCAGAAATTTTGAGAAGATATGTTCCATCTTTTTCTTTTTTCTTTCACCTGCCTGTCCGGCAGGCAGACTGGAAATACTGATAAGATGGATCCTCGGAAGCTTTGCATTATCAATTCTCTCCTGAAGTTCGAGCAAGTCATACTTCCCTGTTTTTGCATTGTACATACTTTCAATAGAAGGAGTTGCAGAGCCTAAAACAACAGAGCATTTATGATGTTGTGCAAGAATAACTGCACTGTCCCTCGCATTATATTTGGGAACGGAATCGAACTGCTTATAGCTTGCATCGTGCTCTTCATCGACAACAATTACTCCTATATTATTTAAGGGAGCAAAAAGAGCCGAACGCGCACCTATTACAACTCTTGATTTTCCGTTAAGTATTTTTCGCCACGAATCATATCTTTCACCAAGAGACATCCTGCTGTGCAGAACGGAAACTTCATTCCCGAAATTATTATAGAAACGTGAAGTGATCTGGGGTGTTAAAGAAATTTCAGGAACAAGTATTAATGCCGATTTATTTTGCTGAAGAACTTTTTTTGTCAGTTCAATATAAACCTGTGTCTTTCCGCTTCCTGTAACTCCGTGCAGAAGAAATGCTTTGAATTTTTCCTCTTCGATTGAAACCGTGATTTCATCAATTATTTTCTGCTGCTTTTCAGTTAAATGAAATTCTACTTTCTTCTCAGTGTAAGCTTCTACATAATCTCTCGAAACTTCTTTTTCAAAAACTTTTGTTAGACCTCTTTTTACAAGCCCATCAACAGATGATTTAGGGGACTCTGTTTTCTCAAGCAAAAATCCAAGGGGGACAGATTCTCCTTTATGCTTTGAAAGAAAAAGCAGGATAGATATTTGTTTAGGTGATTTTCTTTCTATCTCAGGAAAATGTGAATAAATCTCGCCTATAGGTTTTGCAAGCTTAACGAATTTTGACTTTTTAATTTTAACTTTTGCGCCGGCTAATTCATTTAGAATAGTAACTGCACCTTGCTTTTCTAGATTGCTTAATACCGAATAAATATTTTTTCTCTGTACCAATCTTTGAAGATGCGAAAAGTTTATCTCTCCCCTTTCGGAAAGAACTTTCAGAATTTTTGATTTTAGCGAGTTTTTATCATTCTCTTTGTCAAGAAGCTTTAAAGCAAAATCGGTATCGCTTAAAATCTTTCTTTTCGATTCCACATCAAGCCCGTAAGGTACAGCAAGTTTTAATGCTTCCCCAAGTGAAGAGAGGTAATAATCAGCAAGCCATTTATAAAACTCAAAAGACTTTTCTGTAAAGATTGGTTTTGAATCGAGAATATCATCTACCGGTTTTATTTTTTCCTGAACAACCGTGGATGATGAAGTTGCAACTATGAATCCGGTAAGAACCCGTTTACCGAAAGGAGCTACAGCACGAACACCCGGTTTTGCAAGAGGCTCTAACGATTTAGGAACTGAGTAAGTAAATGTATTCCTGAATGGAAGTGGAAAAACTAATTCAGCATACATTAATTTTCTTCTTTATAATAAGGTGCAAGATCGAGGTAGTTATCATCGTAATCTGTTGCAACTATTTCAAACAAAATAGTTTTCACGCTTTTATCCCATATAATTCTTTTATATTCATCCGATATAATAATCTCTCCGTTTGTTGAATAGATACTATCTTCAAGATCCATGGTCATATAATAAAAACCGTCCTCAAATGCGATCCCCTCAACTTTTCTTATGTCATCGAAAGTAATTTTCACTTCGCCGTTCAAAAGGTCATCTTTAAGATACAATCTTCTCGATATTATATTTTTCCCTTCATTTCTCATATCCGAAATGAAATTGTTACTTTTATACATGTAATCAAAAAGCGTGTTTTTATCTTCTTCAAAATCTTCACCGGTTTCTGCATTAGAACGAATATCGTAAACCCTGATTATGCCTTTACCGTTAAGCTGACCTTCAAGATTTAATTCATAAGATATCCTGTGAAAAGTAAGACAGCCCGGGAAAAAGAATGAAATCAGAACTACTATCATCAAGAGTTGTTTTTGCATAATAACTTATTTCCTTTTTAGCTTTAATTTTTCGTTGGTATCGGGGTATTTTTTTTTATTGAAATATTTTTTTCTTTGTTAATCCTCTACTAGGATTGACAAATTCGGGATCATAGTTTCTTACAATAATTGAACATTTACGATGTTCCATAATAATATAATAGAGCACATTAAATAACTGCAGGTTCAAGTAATGTTAAGGTTTTCTCGTCTGCATTCACTTCCACATTAACACCGAACGGGAGAGTAAACTTATTTTTTATGTGACCAAATGAAAATCCATAAACTACAGGGATACCCAAACCGGATAACCTCTCTTTCAATACTTCCATCAGAGTGAATGAACTTTCAAAGGAAGGATTATCTTTTTTCTGTTCGCAATTATCAAAAACGCCGAGTGCAATTCCTGCGGCTTTATCGAACTTACCTGCCATAATCATTTGAGTGAGCATCTTATCAATCCTGTATGGTTCCTCCCTTGTTTCTTCCAGGAAAATTATTTTATCCTCAGTATCAATATCGTACTCAGTTCCGATCAAAGAAACTATAACAGATAAATTCCCGCCAATAAGTTCTCCTTCTGCTTTTCCACTACTTATCTTAACAGGTTCTTCACCATTCTCTTCCGGTTCACTAACTAATTCGAGCCTGTTGTGAGGAAAAGCTAAAACATCTTTGAAATATTTTATAGTGAATTCATTAAAAGTTGAAATCCCCACGGGACCATGAAAGCAAATAAAACCTGTTTTTGAATAAATCCCGTAAAGGAGTGCAGTAACGTCGCTGTAACCAATTAAAACTTTGGAATTCTTTTTAATAATTTCGTAATCAAGAAGAGGAAGAATACGGATACAACCGTAACCGCCACGGACACACATTATCCCATCGACATCTTTTCTCGAAAACATTTCTATTAATTCTTCTGCGCGTTGTTTGTCATTGCCTGAAAAGTATCCGTTTTTATAAAGAACTGATTCGTTATACACAACCTTAAATCCAAGAGAATGGAGATTTTCTACTGAATTATTTAACTCTTCTTCCGAGATGTAACTGCCGGGTGCAACTAAAGCAATTGTATCACCTTGTTTTAATCTTCCTGGTTTAATTTTTTGATCACCTTTGACTGACGTGTATGAAAGAATCTTTTCAGAGGGTAAAAAAGAAATTGCTGACGCAGTGGTTAATGTTTTAATAAAATTTTTACGTTTCATATAAAATAATTTTACGACAAAAGACAACAAAGGAGACAGAAATTTTAAATTACTTTTTCATCATACAGCAAATGATCGAAAGTTTCCCTGGTTCTTACAACAGAAAATTTATTACCGTCAACTATAACTTCGGCAGGTCTTCTTCTTGCATTATAATTTGAACTCATAACCATGCTGTATGCACCCGCCGACATAATCGCCAGGGATTTCCCGGACTTAGTTTCTGTAATAGTCCTGTCTTTAGCAAAAAAATCTCCGGATTCGCAAACAGGTCCAACAATATCAGCAACTATATCTTTATCAGATGTTGAAATTTCAACCGGCTGAATATGATGATATGCAGAATAAATGCTCGGGCGAAGCAAATCGTTCATTGCAGCATCAACTATTATGAATTTCTTATTGTTGTTCCTTTTATTAAATAAAACTTTTGTTACCAGGATTCCGCCGTTGCCTGTAAGAAATCTTCCCGGCTCAAAAAATATTTCGCAATCCAGTTTTTTTAGTTTGGGAATTAAAGCATCGGCAAATTCCGGTATACCAAATGATTTCTCATTATTGTATGTTACGCCTACTCCACCGCCAATATCAAAATGTTCGATCTTAACTCCATAAGATTTTACTTTAAAATAGAATTCTGAGAGCTTGTCGACTGCTTCGACAAAAGGCTCAACTGTCGTTACCTGGGAACCGATGTGCATATCGATCCCAGTGAAGGAAATATTCGGATACTTTTCATAATCCTTAAACATTTGTTCAGCTTCAGGTGCAGCAACGCCAAATTTATTCTGAGATAATCCTGTTGAAATGTATGGATGTGTCTGGGGATTGACATCTGGATTTACACGTATCCCGACTTTAGCTTTCTTTTTCAGTTTACCTGCTATTTCATTTATCAGCTCGATTTCTTCAGGAGATTCCGCTTTTATCATTATAAAATCTTTTTCGATTGCAAGCTTTATTTCATCAGCAGTTTTTCCGACACCCGCCATTAACATTTTTTTAGGATCGGCTCCGGCTTTGTATGCACGGTAAAATTCTCCCTCAGAATTAACATCTATCCCACTTCCAAGATTATAGAGTGTCTTTATTACGTTTAAATTGAAATTCGCTTTAACGGAATAAAAAACTCTGTGCTTTATTTCCCGGAAAGCCTGGGTAAATTCTTTATACCTGTCTTCAAAAAACTTTCTGCTGTAAATATAAACAGGTGTTCCGGTTTTATTTATAATTTCATTAACAGGAACATTTTCACATTGCAAAATGTTATCCGTGCCATAAGTAAAATATTTTGAGTCTAAGTAATCCATAAGTCCTGTAGATTTGGAAAAGAATTAAGCAAAGTTAATCGAAATAAAGAAAGATTTAAAATTTTTAATATAAACGTCAGAATAATAAAAGCCTTTTTGGATCCTCTATTTATTCTTACTAAAAAACGTTTTATTCTCGTAAATTTATTTATAAGTAATTTTTTTAAACTGACATCCCCCAAATTGAGTGATTAAAATATAAATCCGAAGAAATATATTAATAAAACAAATTTTATAAATTCTAAAATTCGTTATTAAAAATGAAGCCAATTAGGATATTTTCCCCCACATTAATTCTCTTTCTTATTTCAAATTTGTTGTGTGAAATATGTTCACAACAGGACAGTATAAAATTCAAAAGTCTTTCATTCCAGGATGGTGTTGCACATAACCTAACTTATAGTATGATGAAAGACAGCAAAGGTTTTTTGTGGTTCGGAACTATGTATGGTCTCGCAAAATACGAAGGTTCGGGATACATTGTTTTTAAGAACGATCCTGATGATCCGAATTCAATTTCTTTCGATGATATTATTTCCCTTCATGAAGATAAAAATGGAAATATCTGGATCGGAACATGGGGTGGAGGACTTAACAAATACGATCCTTTCAGGGGGGAGTTTACAAGATTTATGTACCAGGAAGATAATCCCGATGGAATCAATGATAACATTATTTGGGCAATTTGTGAAGATAAAAACGGAAACATCTGGCTGGGTACAGAAAGTGGCGGGCTGAATGTGTATAATCCCCAAACGGGAAAATTTACTCATTACAAATCTGATGAATCTAATCCTAACAGCATAAATAGTAATACTATACTTTCTCTTTTTTGTGATTCAAATGGGTATCTCTGGGCAGGCAGTAATGCCGGTCTTTCCAAGTTTAATTATGAAGGTAGCTCCTTTAAAAATTTTACAAATATTCCTGATGATAAAAATAGTATAAGCGGTGGTGTTGTAAGAGTTATTTATGAAGATAAAGATAAGAATCTGTGGATAGGAACTGCATCCGGCTTAAACAAATTTGACGGCACTAATTTTAAAAAATATTATGCGGGATCAAATACTGAGTCTCTCAGTAATAATTTTATTATTTCTGTTACTGAAGACAGCAAAGGGTATCTGTGGATTGGTACGAGAAAGGGTTTAAACCGTTTTAACAAAACAACTGAAGAGTTTACAAGATTTTTTCATAAACCTGGTGATCCATCAACAATAAGCGGAAATGTTATTTACAATATCATTGAAGATAAATCCGGTGCTCTTTGGGTAAATTCTTACAGCAGGGGTATAGATAAGTCAGTAAAGACCTCACCGGTAAACTTTTATAACATTGGAAACTTTCCGAACGGTACAGGCTTATCAAGCCAGAGCAATATAATTTCATTAACCGAAACAAAAGACGGGAACCTATGTATTGGCACAATGAGCGGGTTAAATTTTGTAGATCCTGCGGATAGAAAAGTCGAGCACATAAATATCTCAGATACTCCCCGAGACAATATTATCAGTGCACTTGCAATAGACACTGATGGAAATATTTGGATCGGCAGTTATAATGGCTTAAGACTTTTTAACCCGTCTTCCGGAAAGTTTCTTAAACCGGGCTTCAAAAAATTAAAAGAAACCGGATTATTATCATCTCATATAACAGCATTCCTTATTGATTCATTAAACGTATGGGTAGGCACATACAGTGATGGATTATTTATGTTGGACAGAAAGAACAATTCCTTTTCAAAGTTCAGTTTTGAAGGAAAACATTTTAATAATTACCAGGCAAATTATATTCTTACTCTTTACAAGGATACGTCAGGCAAAATATGGGTGGGTTCGTACGGCGGCTTAATGTTATATGATAAAAACGAAAAATCTTTTAAAAGTTATACAAACAACCAGAATAACAAACATTCGGTAAGCAATAATTATATATTCAGCATTTTTGAAAGTAGTAGAAATGAATTATGGATAGGTACCTCAAACGGACTAAATAAACTCATACCCGGCAGCTCAAGCTTCGAACATTTTTTTGAAAAGGATGGGCTCCCCAATAGTGTTATTTGTGCAATAAATGAAGACAATTATGGAAATCTATGGATAAGTACAAACAAAGGGTTATCAAAATTCAACTATAATCAGAAAAGTTTTACTAATTACGATATTACAAACGGTCTGGGTGGAAATCTGTTTAATCCTTCTGTTTGTGTAAAAGGAAAAAACAACAGCTTAGCATTTGGAGGAAATTGGGGTCTCACAGTGTTTTACCCGGAGGAAATGTCATTTAGTAATTATAATCCTCCTGTTTACATTTCATCTGTTAAAAAGATCAATACAGACGGAAAGATCTCTCTGATAACCTCTTTCAATGAAGAAATAGAAATTAACTATTCTGAAAAAACTATCGTTGTAAATTTCGCTTCACTCGATTATTCCAACCCTTCAAAGAACAGGTTTATGTATATAATGGAAGGAATTGATAAAGAATGGGTAAATGCGGGAAACAGAAATTTTGCAACTTACACAAACCTTGAACCCGGTATTTATACTTTAAAAGTAAAAGGAACAAATAGTGATGGAGTGTTTAGTAGTTATACTGCCGGGTTGAGTATAATTGTTATCCCCCCTTTCTGGCAAACGTTATGGTTTCAAGTTTCTGTTGTCATCTTAGTAATTTTAATAATATTTTTTCTCGTACGAACTAACGTTAAAACTAAGATTAAGCGGGCAATCGAAATACAAAAAATCAGGGAAGAAGAATCTGCAAAGACCAGAAGGCAGGCAGCAATTGATTTTCATGATGAATTGGGACATAAGTTAACAAGGATTTCTCTTCTAACCGAAATGATAAGAAAAAAACTGCAAAATACATTTAACGATGTCGATCCTTTTCTAAAGAAAATCTCAGATAATTCGCACAGTCTTTATGAAGGGACAAGAGACTTTATTTGGTCAATAGAACCGGGGGGAGATTCTTTATTTGATCTTATGACAAGGTTAAAGGATTTTGGCGATGAACTTTTCGCAGATACCAATATAAAGTTTAATCTTAAAGGGGTTAACGAGCAGCTTCAGAAATTTCCGTTAACAATTGAATGGAAAAGACATGTAACTCTTATCTTTAAAGAAGCTATGAATAACACTCTTAAATATTCTGATTCTAAAAATGCAACTCTATCAATTGAAATTAAGGATAAAAAGGAGTTAGAGATTTTTTTATTTGACGATGGAAAGGGATTTGAACCTGAAAGACATTATGATGGAAACGGTTTGAAAAATATGAAAACCAGAGCTAAGAAAATTAATGGAATATTAGATATTGATTCCCGATCTAACATCGGTACCAAAATTTTATTC
>MGZZ01000114.1:0-43622 GCA_001802795.1 Ignavibacteria bacterium GWC2_36_12
AATAAGTATCAATAAAAAGTAGATATAACTTATAAGTACAATAAAAACAAAAATCAAAGGAGTTAACAATGTCAAAAATGAATCCAGTAGTACATTTTGAAATGCCGGCAGAAAACAGGAAACGCATGGCAGAATTTTACACAAAAGCATTTGGCTGGCAAACCCAGCAGCTTGGATCGGAAATGGGAGAGTACATTCTTGTAACTACTTCCGAAGTTGGCGATAATGGTTTTCCTAAACAGCCGGGCACAATCAACGGCGGATTCTACCAAAAGACTGATGACCCGCTTTCAAATCATCCATCTGTTGTAATTGCCGTAGATGATATTAATGAATCTATAGGAAAGATAAAAAACGGCGGAGGGAAAATTTTAGGTGAAATACAGGAAATACCCGGGATAGGTAAATATGTTTCTTTTTTAGATACCGAAGGTAACCGTGTAGGGATGCTACAGCCTTCACCAATGATGTAAACAGGTGCAATACTGATTTAAGATATTTTTTTGTCACACTGAGCCCGTTGAAATATGACAGTCAGTCTTCGACGGGCTCAGACCGACAATTTTCTCTAAAACTTCTTTAATCATCGAAAGGAAATATTATGGAAAAACTTCATTTTAAAATCGATATCAATTCGCCAAAAGAAAATGTATGGAATACTATGCTTGATGATAAAACATACCGTGCCTGGACTGAAGCATTTGCGCCTGGTTCTTATTACAAAGGTGATTGGAATAAAGATAGCAAAATTCTTTTTCTTGCACCCGGTGAAAAAGGAGAAATGGGAATGGTTAGCAGGATAAAAGAAAATCGAAAGTATGAGTTTATCTCCATTGAGCACCTTGGAGTCGTAAACGAAGGAAAAGAAGATACGACAAGTGATGAAGTAAAAGGCTGGGCAGGTGCACTTGAAAATTATACATTTAAAGAAAAAGATGGTTTAACTGAAGTACTGGTTGATATGGATATCAATGATGAATACAAAGATATGTTTGAAGGTATGTGGCCTAAAGCGCTTCAAAAGTTAAAAGAACTTTCGGAAAAATAATCCTATTTTTAACCACATAGAAACATAAGGACACATAGTAAAAAAACTAATATGCCTATGTGGTTTCATAAATTCCTGATTATGGCAAAAACAAACTATCAAACAATTGATGAATACATCAGCTCTTTACCGGATGATGTTCAAAATGTATTGAATATGATCAGGAAGGCAATCAGGGAAGTAATTCCTGATGCTGAAGAAACTATTAGTTATCAGATCCCAACATTTAAACCAAATGGAAAATACATTATATATTTTGCAGGTTGGAAAAATCATATTTCTGTTTATCCTAAACCCAGGGGAAATAATGCATTAAAAAAAGAACTATCAAAATACAAAGGCGGAAAAGGTACTGTTCAGTTTCCTTTAAAGAAGCCAATTCCTGTATCATTAATTAAAAAAATTGTTAAATATCGGATCAAAGAGAATTCAGCTATGATTAAAAAGAAATAATTGTATCTTAACCAACTTTATAATTAATATTTTATTTTTTAGGGGCGTTCTGGTGAACGCTTTTTTTATTAATCAGGATAAATGATGAGTGAAGATAATCTGGAAATAATGGTAGATAAAAATATGAAACAATCGTCGCGTAATTCTCTCTGGCAGGAATTGAAAAATGCAATCCGCGGAAGTGATGCCGATTATACACAAATAAATTTAGGCAAAGCAGTTTTCTTACTTGCCGTTCCGATGATACTTGAATTGATAATGGAATCAACTTTTGCAGTCGTTGATATTTATTTTGTCGGGACACTCGGTGCTTCGGCAGTAGCGACTGTCGGTTTAACGGAAACATATTTATTCCTTCTCTATTCAATCGGAATGGGATTGTCAATGGCTGTTACTGCCATCATTGCGAGGCGTATAGGTGAAAAGGAAAAAGAAAAAGCCGGTATCACTGCAGTCCAGGCTATATTTATTGCTGTGCTAATTTCAGTGCCATTTGCTGTTGCAGGAATTTTCTTTTCAAAAGAACTACTTGCATTGATGGGCGCGGATGCATGGACACTCGAACATGGTTATCGTTACACTCAATGGATGTTAGGTGGTAATGCTGTGATTATGCTTCTGTTTATTATTAATGCAATCTTCCGCGGTGCAGGTGATGCCGCAATTGCAATGCGTGTTCTCTGGATTGCAAACGGATTTAACATAATTCTGGATCCCGTTCTAATTCTTGGTTTAGGTCCCTTCCCTGAATTGGGCATTGAAGGAGCTGCAATTGCAACTAATATAGGAAGGGGTATTGGAGTGCTTACTCAGTTGTATCTTCTATTTAAAGGAGGCAAGCACATTCGTGTTCTTCGTTCTTATCTTCATCTGAACCGGGAAATTATCTCCAGGATACTACGCACTTCATTAGGCGGAGTCGGGCAAATGATTGTTGCGATGACATCATGGATATTTATTATGAGAATCATTGCGGAGTTTGGAAGCCAGGCAGTTGCAGGTACGACAATCGCTTTACGTATCATGATGTTCACAATGATGCCTGCATGGGGAATGTCGAATGCTGTGGCAACACTTGTCGGACAAAATCTCGGTGCAAAACAACCAGATAGAGCAGAACGCTCGGTATGGATAACAGGTTTTTGGAATATGGCATACCTGATTGGAGTAGCAGTTGTCTATTTCATTTTTAGTGAATCTTTAGTCAGTATTTTTACTGATGAAACCGAAGTCATTTCAATTGGAGCGTTATGGCTCAGGATTGTTTCTTATTCTTATTTCGTATATGGCTGGTGGATGGTAGCCACACAAGCCTTTAACGGAGCAGGTGATACAGTAACTCCGACTAAAATTAATCTCGTTTTTTTCTGGCTTATAGAAATCCCGCTTTCATATATTATGGCAAAGACACTTGGAATGGATGTACCCGGAGTTTTCTGGGCAATTTTTATTGCAGAGACTTCTGTAGGATTATTTACACTGTGGTTGTTTCGGAAGGGCAAGTGGAAAAAGGTACAAGTGTAAATTCTTTCGATTTCCGACTCATCCTATTGTTAGCTAAAGTTGTGAGCATCCCACCTTTTAAAGGATTTATTGGAGGGAATTAATTAAGAATCTGGTTTTTCCAAAGGGATGGATTCCCATAAATTCTTTCGGGCTCATACCTACTTCTTTTTTGAACAGCCGGGAAAAGTATGGTGGATTTTCCTCCGTAGGAGTCCCTTTGGGAAAAGCCAAGCTGGTATGCAATTTCAGAAATGCTTCTCTCATCTGCAACGAGCATGTTTTTGGCTTCGGAGATCACATAGAGATGAATCAGCTCCAAGGCAGTTTTTCCTGTTTCCAGCTTCAATATTCTTGAAAGAATGCTCAGGTGTAATACTTAATTCTTTGGCATAAAACCAAATGCTGGGTCTTACAATTTTTCATTAATGACGAAATGAAGTGATAGATAAAAACAAACTTTTTTTATCGATTAGGAATGAAGTATCCTTCTTATCATAAACATCAATCTTACTTATCTTTATTTAATTACATAACTATTATGATCTAATATGCTTCTCAACATACTTTGATGGACTAACTCCAAAATATTCAGTAAAAGAAGTTGAGAAATATGTTTGTGAACCGAACCCAATTTCATAGGCTACCTCAGTAATATTCATTTCTGAAGTAACAAGCAACTCAGCAGCTTTTTTCAAGCGGATAATTCTTATGAATTCTTTTACAGTTTGCCCGGCTAATGCATTTATTTTCCTGTATAACTGTGTCCGGCTCATTCCAATTTCATATGCAAAATCACTAACCTCAAAATCCGGATTACTTAAGTTCTTTTCAACAATGGCATATGCTTTTTTTAATAATGCTTCATCGGTTTTGGAAGGTGAGAAATCTTTAATTGCAGCGAAAGGATCCTTAATAAATTTTTTGCGGAGTAATTCTCTTGAGTCAATCAGACTTTTAATTCTAACCTTCAATATTGCTGAACTGAACGGTTTTGCTACATAATCATCCGCACCGCTTTCAAAACCCTCAATTGTATGCTGCTCTGAGCTTTTCGCAGTAAGCATTAGTATTGGGATGTGACTTGTCTTTTCATCAAGTTTTAATTTTCTGCAGACTTCATAACCGTCAATTCCGGGCATCATAACATCGCAAATAATTGCATCAGGAATTTCTTCCAAAGCTTTTTCGATTCCGGTTGCTCCATTGTGTGCTTCCGTTATCGTGTAAATATTCTTAAATTCATCTTTAATATATAACCTCATATCTGGGTTATCTTCTATTATTAATAGATGAGGTAAATTCTTTTCATTCTTATTTTCATTAACAGTTTGTGTTATAAGCTCTGGAGTACTTTCCTTTGATATTTTTAGTCCGTCTCCTTTATCTACTCTCTTATAAGTTGAGGATGATGACGGAAGCTCACTTTCTTCAGTCCATAAAGGAAGTATGACTGTAAATGTTGCACCCGTATTCGGTTCACTTTCCAAAAAAATATTTCCTTGATGAAGCCTGACCAGTTCGTAAGTTAAAGATAAACCAATTCCGGTACCTGGTGTATTCAGATAGTTTTTTACCTGGTAAAATCTATCGAAAATTTTTGATTGAGATTCCTTGGGAATGCCTATCCCTGAATCTTTAACAATAATTTCTATAGTTCTTTTAGCATCAACACCGGAATAATTTGCAGATGCTTCATCAACAATAATTGAAAGACTTATCGAACCCCCATCCTGTGTGAATTTAAAAGCATTTGAAAGCAGATTGTATGTAATTTTATCGAGCTTATCATGATCGAACCAAACTTCAAGAGAAGAACAAGCTTGGATGAGTGAATAATTTATTCTTCGTTCTTTAGCTTCATGGTTGAATGAATCAAAAATATCTTTAATAAAATGAACTAAATCATTTTTTTCAAAATTCATTTCCAGTTTTGCTTCTTCTATTTTTCTGAAATCCATGAGCTGATTAATTAATCTCATAAGCCTGCTTGCATTACGCTTAATTAAATTGAGCTGTATTTTTTGAGATTCATCTTTAATGTCTTTTATAAGTTTTTCAAGCGGACCAGCAATTAGAGTTAAAGGAGTTCTGAATTCGTGTGATACGTTGGAGAAGAAGCGCATTTTTAATGTATCCATTTCCTGCAGCTTTTTAATCTCGAGTTCTTCAACTTCGAGTTTATTTTTAATTTCAGCTTCATGCAATATCAATTTTCTGAAAGCATAGAGTAAAAGAAGAATAATTAATAAATAAAAAGCATATGCCCATCCTGTCCTCCAGAACGGGGGATTAACAATAATTTTTAAAGATGCCCCTTCAGCATTCCAAATTCCATCATCGTTAGAAGCGATAACCCTGAATGTGTATTCACCCGGGTGAAGATTTGTGTAAGTTACAAAACGAATATATCCCGGCAAATTCCATTCTTCTTCAAATCCTTCAAGCTTATACTTATATTGATTTTTTTCAAGATTGTGAAAATTTAATGCAACAAATTCAATTGTGATTACATTCTGATGATAATCGAGAGTAATTTCATCGCAAAAATTTATCTGTTTTGGTAATGAAAAACCCTCTGAAGAATTATCCTTTTTTACATACACAGATTGATTAAATAACTTGAAATCTGTTATATAAACAGGAGGCTTGAAGTTATTAATTTTAATTTCATCCGGATTAAACCTGTTTACTCCTTCACGCCCACCGAAATACATCTCCCCAGAGGTTGATTTAAAAGATGCAAATACATTAAACTCATCTGTTACAAGTCCATCCTGAACAGAATAATTTTTAAATGTTTTTTGATCGGGTGAGAATTTTGAAAGTCCTTTGGCTGTACTTATCCAGAGATTATAATTATCATCTTCTAGAATATCCATTATTATTGAATTAGACAGTCCATCTTTAGCAAAATATTTTTGTATAGTGTTGTCTTCTGGATTTATTTTATTCAATCCATCAATTGTACCAACCCATACGTAATTTTTTGAATCAATAAAAATTACTCTCGAAATCCTGTTTGAAAGATTATAACCCTCATCATAATTATATAAATAATGCTTTATATTAAAAGTTTTTTCTGAAATGACTGAAACACCCATAGTAGTTCCAATCCAGATATTATCATCTTTATCACAAACTACTGTATATGTCCAGTCACTTATAATAGTTGTTGAGGGGTTATTCTCATCATGTTTATAATGTACAAAGCTTTCAGTTACCGGGTTAAATTTATCTACACCGGCGCCATGAATTGCAATCCACAAATTACCTTTGCTATCTTCAGTTAAATATCTTATATCGTTGCCAGCTATTGATTTTTTGTCACTTTCTATATGATGATAAGAGGTAAAAGTTTTTGTTTTTTCATTAAATTTTTTTAAACCATCCAGATATTTTCCAACCCAAATAGTTCCGTTTTTGCTTTCATAAATATAAATTATTGTTCCGGGTCCAAGTCCTGCTGTATTATCTCCTTTAATATGAATTTTAGGCAGCCTGTTTTTAGAATCAAGAATATCAATTCCTCCATCCTGATATCCAACCCAGATTCTTCCTTTTGAATCTTCAATGACTGCAGTTACCAGATTATTTGTCAAACCATGCGCAGAATTTGGATTTTTAAACCATGTAGTAAACGGGTTGTCAAGAATTGCATAATTCAAATCTCCCTGTCTGCTTGCTAACCATAAATTCTCTTGTTTATCCTGGAACATTGCAGCAAGTGAATTAGAAGAGAGACTATAATTATCGTAATCATCAAACTGATAGATATTTTTTTCACTTCCATTTAACAGCACTAATCCTTTATGCTCAGGGCTGTACCATATTTTACCTCTGCTGTCCTTATAGATAAAATTTATATACCTGTTATTCTCTTTTTCATAAGGGTTACATTTACCTGTTGCTTTATCAAATATCCAGATTCCTTGACTCCATGTACTTATCCAGATTTTATTGTCATCAGAAACAAGTGAAGTGACTAAGAAATCAGCAGTAAACCAGCTTGGGATGTCGAAAAGCTTATAGTGTTTAAAAGTCATATCTGAAGTATTCAGAGCGCTTAAAATCCCTGTTTTATATGCGATCCATGAAATTTCATTATCTACAAGAATTGTTACAATATGATTGTGGGCTATTGAAGTTAGATCAATAGGGCTGCCTGCTTGTGTAAAACGTAAAAAACCATTTGTTTTGGGATCAAATAAATGTAAGCCTTCAACAGTACCGACCCATAAGTGATGAAATTTATCCTCTGCAATTGTGGTTATATCATTATTTAACAGAGCAGTTGAATCATTAATATTCATAGTAAAATTATAAAAATTATCTTTTTCCTTATCATACCGGCTCAAACCGCCGGAGATTGTCCCTACCCAGAGAATTCCTTTGCTGTCTATAAAAAGACAATTAATTATGTTACTCCTCAAACTTGAGGAATCTTCGGGATTTCTTCTGTAAACTTTAAAATTATAACCATCAAAACGGTTTAATCCATCATCAGTACCAATCCAAATAAATCCTTCGTTATCCTGAACTATACATCGCTGAGCATTTGAAGATAAACCAAGAGATACAGGGTATTTTACAAATTTAAGATTATTACCTTCCTGTATTTTCAGTTTGCTTCCAGGATTCGAATATACTTCTATTGTTGATAAAAATGATAATAAAAAAATTGCTAAGAAAATGGAGTCTTTTTTTATCATAAAACATTGAATTGGAATTCCATTTAAAATATATCCTGAATATTATTGCTAATATTTTGAAATGCCTTTAACTATTTTTAGTTAAAAATAATATAATTTATTAAAACAGGAAACAGAATAAACAGATTTTTCCCCCAAAATTATTTGTTTATAAAACTATTATAAGATTGGTACAAAAACTAATATAATTGGTACATTATTTAACTACCTCTTGGAATTCAATTCTTTATTTTTCACCTCCTTAGATTACATAAAATGGCAAGATTTATTCCAAAATTGCAAACTTTTGCAATAATAAAAGAAAATAAAAATAGCAACCAGTTTATAGTAAGACAAAGGTCAGGTGTAACTTAAAATTAAGTTTAACAATAGAAAATGATCTTAAAATACTGATGAAAATATCAAGACCTGTTTTTTTTCTAGTGTTTGTGGTTGCTTATTTCCCCTTAAGCCATTCAACCAGTACAGCTTATGAAATGCTGGAAGATGGAATTATTTTAAAAATTAATAAACAAAATGACACAGATCCACAGTTAATAAAAGTCCAGGTCTATGCTGAAAACATTATACGTATAATAGCGGCTCCTGGTAATTCTTTTTCGGAACGGCAGAGCCTGATGCTGGATGAAGAAGCTCAAAAATTATTAGACAAGAAAGATTTTTCAGGTGCAAGTCTTCCTCCGAATAATGATTTCATTCCTAAAGTAATAAAAGTAGAATGGAATTTAAAAGAATATGAAAAACATCTTGAAATTTCAACATCGAAAATAACAGTAAAAATAAATAGCGAAAGCGGCGCTATTGCATTCTATGATTCAAATGGTGAATTACTTCTGAAAGAAAAGGCTCAGGGCGGAAAAATTATAACATCTGCTGAAGTAATGGGGGAACAAACATTTAACATTCAACAGGTCTTTAACTCACCAAATGATGAAGCTTTCTACGGACTTGGTGGGCATCAGAATGGGGTAATAAATTATAAGAGACATGATGTTGATCTCTGGCAGTATAATATTGTAGATATAATTCCTTTCCTTGTTTCAAGCAAAAATTATGGAATCCTGTGGGATAACAACTCACGTACAAAATTTGGCGATATCAGACATTATCAATCATTATCTGATTTAAAATTATACGGGAAAGATAATCAACCCGGGGGATTAACAGCAGAATATTTTAGAGACACTCTCTTCAGATCAGTTTTTACAATTCAAAAAGAAGAAAGAATTGAGCATGAATATCTTGATTTAAATGATGAATACCCGGAAGGTTTTAAAGAAAATGTTAAAGCGGTAAGATGGAGCGGTCACATAGAAAGTTCTGAAACCGGTGAACATAAATTCAGATTGTTTAGCTCCGGTTACACTAAAATGTGGATAAATAATGAACTGGTTGTTGACTCATGGAGGCAAAATTGGCTTCCATGGACACATTTAATCAGATTAAATATGGAGGCTGGAAAAAGTTATCCTGTTGAGATTGAGTGGATTCATTCTGGCGGATATATCGGCTTGAAATATCTTACTCCTGAAGAAGACTTTTATAAAACCAGCTTATCACTTTACTCCGAAGTTGCCGATCAGATTGATTATTATTTCATAAAAGGAAATAACCTCGATGAGGTGATAAAGGGCTACAGGAAGATTACTGGAAAAGCTACGATGATGCCTAAATGGGCAATGGGATTCTGGCAGTGTCGCGAACGCTACAGAACTCAGGAAGAATTAATATCGGTTGTTGAAGAATTCAGAAAACGCAAGATTCCTTTAGATAATATTGTACAGGATTGGTTTTACTGGGAAGAAGATAAATGGGGGAGCCATGATTTTGATAAAAAAAGATTCCCTGATCCTGAAGGGATGATAAGAACACTTCATAATGATCTCAACACGCAAATAATGATTTCTGTATGGCCTAAATTTTATGTTGGCACCAGGCATTATGAAGAGTTTAAAAAGAACGGCTGGCTTTATATTCGGAATGTCGAGAAAGGGCAAAGAGATTGGGTGGGTCCCGGTTATCTCTCAACTTTTTATGATCCGTATTCAGAAGAAGCACGTGAGTTATACTGGAGCCAGATTAATAAGAAATTATTTTCATTAGGAATTGATGCATGGTGGCTTGACTGCACTGAACCAGATATTCAATCTAACCTTTCTTTTGAGGAATGGAGACTGCGTATTGGACCAACAGCTCTGGGAACATCTGCACGTTATCTTAATACGTATTCACTCGTTAACACTAAAGTGGTTTATGAAGGTCAGAGGAAAGTTAAGCCGGATCGGCGGGTATTTATCTTAACCCGATCTTCTTTTGCAGGGCAGCAACGTTATGCAGCTGCAACGTGGAGTGGTGATGTTGCCTCACGCTGGGAGGATTTAAAAAATCAAATTCCGGCAGGTTTAAATTTCTCTTTATCCGGTATTCCCTACTGGACAACCGATATTGGAGGTTTTGCTGTTGAACCTCGTTATGAAAGTCCAAATAAAGATGATTTGGAAGAATGGCGCGAATTAAATACTAGATGGTTTCAGTTCGGTACTTTTTGTCCATTGTTTCGTTCACATGGTCAGTTTCCTTACAGAGAAATGTTCAACATTGCCTCTGATGGCCATCCTGCTTTCCAGGCAATGTTAGCCTATGATAAACTTCGTTACAGATTAATGCCATATATCTATTCTCTAACAGGTATGGTAACTCACAATGATTATACTATTATGCGTGCACTTGTGATGGATTTTAATAATGATGAAAATGTATTGAACATTGGGGATCAGTTTATGTTTGGACCATCGCTGCTTGTCAATCCTGTAACTGAATATAAAGCACGTTCCCGAAAAGTTTATCTTCCTTCAGGAACAAACTGGTACGAATTTAAAACAGGAAAATTTTATGAAGGAGGAAAGACTATAAATGCTGATGCACCTTACGAAGAGATACCATTATTTGTAAAAGGAGGTTCAATCATACCTTGCGGTCCTGAAATTCAATATACAGATGAGAAACCCGCAGATCCTATACGTTTG
The DNA here is from genome assembly GCA_001802795.1 of Ignavibacteria bacterium GWC2_36_12. GTDB lineage: Bacteria > Bacteroidota > Ignavibacteria > Ignavibacteriales > Ignavibacteriaceae > RBG-16-34-14. The sequence continues at coordinate 10,743 of MGZZ01000114.1, forward strand.
CTTATTTATGCTGGAAAAGATGCCTATTTCGAATTGTATGAAGATGAAAACATAAACTATAATTATGAGAAAGGTAAATTCTCTGTAATACCATTTAGCTATAGTGAAAAAGAGAATATTTTAACAATCGGGGAACGGCAGGGTGAATTCGATGGGATGCTTATGGAAAGAACTTTTGAGATCATCTGGATAAATAAAAATAATATCAGAGGAATTGATTTTGAATCAAAACCGGATCTGGTTGTAATATATAACGGCAGCGAGCAAAAAATAAATGCAGAGTAATGATGACGATGTTGGTAATAATGAGATTGTAAATGAGGAAAAACCGGCAGGCTATTTATTTAAAAAAATACAGATTCTTTATAAACATTTTAGAGAAAGTTTTAATAAGAAAATAAAAATTATTCAGGAGGAAAAATATGGGCAAAACTACCATTTATAATAAAAGAATTTTTGCGTCTGCTTTTATTTTTCTTTTATTAACACTTCCCTCTATATGTCTTGCGCAAACCGGCACTGTAAAAGGTCGAGTATTAGATAAATCTACCAAAGAAACACTTGTCGGAGCAAACGTAATCATTAAAGGTACAAGTTTAGGTGCCGCAACTGATTTATATGGTAATTTTATAATTCGTAATATTCCTGCTGGTCAGCACTCATTAACTATTTCATACATAGGTTATAATTCTATAACTGTTGATATCAACATTCCGGAAGGAAAAACATTAGAGCAGGATTTTTCTCTGGAACCAAAAACAATAGAAGGGGAAACAGTTACTGTTACTGCTCAAGCACAGGGGCAATTGCAAGCAATAAATCAACAACTCTCATCGACCGGAATTACAAGTGTAGTTTCAAAAGAACGCATACAAGAAGTACCGGATGCCAATGCAGCAGAATCAGTAGGACGTTTACCGGGAATATCATTAAAAAGATCATCAGGGGAAGGCAATGAAATAGTAATCAGAGGAATACAACCCAGATTGAATCTTATAACAATCAATAATATCAGAATGCCATCAACAAATGAAAATAATACAGCCGTAGGCTTAGCGGGTATATCCCAGTATCTGTTGGATGGCATAGAAGTGAGAAAATCACTTAGGGCAGAAGATGATGCAGATGTAATAGGCGGAATAGTAGACCTAAAGCTTGCGACTGCACCTGAAGGCTTAAGAGGAGATGCAATATTTGAAGGTGTGTATAATGGACTAACCAGCGATGCTGGCTCATATAGAAGCTCAGTCCATTTAAGCAACCGTTTCTTTGATGATAAATTAGGAGTGATAGGACAGCTTAATCTCGAGAAAGCAGACCGAACAAATCATGCATTATCGGCAGGATTCAATAGGGATACACGAATAACGGATAATAGGGGAGTGTTTCTTACCAATGGAAATTTTCAAATGAACGATATAATACGAGACCGTTTTGGAGCAACAGTTTTGTTGGACTATAAGCTGCCTCAAGGGAAGATACAGGTTAATTCAATATATAATAACTTTGATGAAGATCGTTGGGAGAGAAACTCAGTATTCAATGTAGCTGCGGGAGCGGTAAGCTTGAATAAGGATATGAGAGCAGTGATTGAAAATAATTATTCATTAATCAACGGATTCAGTTTAGAAACAGATATATTTGGATCTGCGTTTTTAGATGTTGGAGCTGCATTTACTACCGGACAAAGAGATGGAAACACCAAAATGCTTCAATTCTTTTATGATTCCAGCGTAGAAGAACCCATTGCTCCGCAATTTACTCAAAATCCATATGGTAAAATAGCTTATGATATAGTTCCATTTATGCGGGATATAGATTCAAACTATCAGATATCAAGGTTAAATAGACAAGATAGAACATTTAAGCAAAATGAAAGTACATTCCAAACTAATTTTAAGGTACCTTTTAATTTAAGCGATCAATTATCGGGATATATAAAATTAGGCGGAAAGATGCGATTCAAGGATCGAAATTATGATTTTGAGGAAGATGGAGATTTAGGAGGGATCTATGGAGGAGACGTTGATATCAACAGGCAAATGATCAGAGATAATCCGGAAATTGCATGGCCCTGGACGTGGGCTAATCGTCCGCCAAATAAAACAGCCTTACCGGCATATGTGTTATTTGCAAATAGATCGGATAACATATTGGAGGACCGGGTTACATTGCAAAATTTTGCAGACAGAAAATTAGTAGAACAATTGGTTGACCGGGCTAAAGCATCAAATTGGGCAAACCTGTCTTTGTGGTATCAACCGCGTGCTCAAGATTTGTCAAATGATTATGATGGAGACGAGAAGTTATATGCCGGATATTTTATGACAGATTTAAATTGGGGAAAAATTTTAACACTTAATGCGGGATTACGTTATGAAAAAGAAGAAACAATGTATAAAGGTTACGGTGTTCAAGATATAGCGAGTGCATCTGATAATTTATTTCCACTTGATCCAGTAAAACGAACTAATGAGTATTTTCTGCCAAGTGCAACATTGCGATTTAATTATACTGATTGGGGAGATGTAAGAGTGGCATATTCTAAATCTCTGGCAAGACCAGAATATTATGCATTTATACCACATTTCAGCGCAGATTTAAGGAATACTTTCACTTCTGCAGCCGGCAACACCCATCTGGAACCGGCAGTATCCAATAACTTTGACCTTATATTTTCATTCTACGGTAATTACATAGGTTTATTTACTGTAGGCGGTTTTTACAAGGAAATTGAAAAGTTCTTTTATCAAGCCAATTTTGAAGTAATTGACGCGGCAATAGACAATAAAATGCATGACTATAATTTCGTTGTTCCAAAAGGACAATATATAAATGTATGGAGAAATCTTGATAGAACATCATATTTAAAAGGGTTAGAATTTGATTTGCAGACAAATTTCTGGTATTTCCCTTCTCCGTTTAATGGAATTGTACTGGGTGTAAATTATACAAAGATTTCATCAAAAGCATTTTATTATACTCCACGCAAGGAAAAGATATTCTACGGTCCTAAACCGTTTGAATTTTATGAAGTACTTATAGATAGTTTCCAGACCCAACAATTGATAGACCAGCCGAATGATATATTTAATTTATCAGTGGGATATGATTATAAAGATTTTTCGATGAGAGTTGCATATTATTTCCAGGGTAAAACATTAGCATTTGTAACAAATTATATAGAAACAGACGGATTTAGACATGATTATTCAAGATTGGATTTATCAGTGCGACAGAGACTACCACTAGGAGGACTATCGGTACAATTTTTATTAAATAATATTACTCAAGTAGCAGATAAGGCATACACCTATACAAAGCAATATAATAATAATGAACAGTATTACGGTATGACAGGCTCGCTAGGACTTAGGTATGAATTTAAATAAGGAGGTTTTTATTAAAGTAGATGAAAAATTACAAAAAAAACAAACAGTTACTGTAATCATAATAACTAATAACTCAACTAAATAGGAGGTCATAATGACTAGACAATTACTGTTCGTAACAACATTAGTTTTACTAGTTGCTGTCTTTTTTAATAATCCTGCATATGCTACTACGGAGCATGGTGATACTTTAGTTATTCATCAGGAAGATCAGGATGCAATGCCCTGGAATGAAATTATTGCTGCTGATACAAATGAAGACGGTTCCCGCAAACATTTGATTTATGAACTTGATCCGGATGGCTGGTATCCATTATCCGGAACACTTACGGCTGCTACTTATGATTTGCATATTGTAGGTGGAAAAAGAACTGCAGGTCAATCAAGACCAATTATTCTTACTCAGGATCCGTTCGGCGGATGGTTTATGTTAAGCGGCGGCCAAAATGTAACTTTCAAAGGTCTTCATATAATGCAAGCCGCTGAAACCATAGGTGGTAATATCGGTCCGTGGGCAAGATCCGGTTTGGAACTTACTGGTGTAAACAGCAAAGTTGTTTTTCATGATTGTATCTGGGATTTTACTACCGGATTTACTGCTTTAATGAATAAGGAGGGTCTCAATCTTAAAGCAACCAATTCCCTTTTCCGTTTTAGCAAACCGCTTGATAACAGTGTATGGGCCGGACAGGGACTTGATATTAGTGCAGCACCATTAGATACTGTAATTATACAGAATTGTACATGGTATGGCGGCGGTCCTTTCATGCTCAAAACATGGGAATCAACCGAGACATTTTTCAAAATGGACCATGTAACTATTGTCGACTTTGTTCAATGGCCAATTCATGGGGTACACTGGGTAAATTCTGAGTTTACAAATAATTTGTTTTACAATGCATATACTATGGGAGAGGATTCTGCTCAGATAAAAGGACAGGACCCGGATTTGTTGCCGTTCGCTGTAATAAATGTTGATACAATTTTCTTTACTGAGTCAGGAATGGTGGACAACACGAGAGAAGCAGCCCGTAATTTAATTGTTAAAAATAACAACAATTTTCTAAGTCAAAGTATTAAAGATTACTGGGCAGTTGCTTCATCAGACCCTGCGACATATCACGAATTTAGCGCTCCGGATCCTGCAGTCAATGATGGTTTCATGAATTCACGTACAGCAGCCATGTTCGCGGATAATACAACTTGGCCCGGTTTTGTACTTGAAAATACTACAAGTCTGGACCCACAATTTCAAGATTACTTTGATTATTCTGACACATTAGTGAACTATTCCAAGTTTTATTATGTCTATGCCTGGCCGGATGCACAACCGACTACATTTATGACGGATCCGGATGGTGAACCACTCATGCCTACTGATCCAATGGTTTATAATTTGAAGGTTACTAATGCTGCATTAAGAACAGCAAGTACAACAGGCGGACCAATTGGCGATTTAACATGGGAATTACCAGAGGGATATAACACTCCTGAAATAGTAACAGATGTAAAAGAAATCCATTCATTGCCAATAGAATTTGCTCTTAAACAAAACTATCCCAATCCGTTCAATCCGACTACTACCATCAACTTCTCAATCGGAAAGGCATCAAACGTTAAGTTGACGGTTTATAACACCCTGGGTCAGAAAGTTGCAAAGCTGGTTGATAACTTTATGAATGCCGGTGCTTACGAAGTTAAATTCAATGCAAGCCGCCTGGCTTCCGGTGTTTACTTATATCGTCTTGAGGCTGATAATTTTAAGCTGGATAAGAAGATGATGCTGCTAAAGTAATTCCTTCCACCTCCTCACTTGAAGTGCACCTCCGGTTATACTGGGGGTGTGCTTTTCTCAGCATCATGATTTAACGCTTGCAGGTCTTGAGATTTTTGCAAACCCACAAAGCGTTGTTATGCAGGAGAGGAGTAGAGGAAAGTACTTTCAAAAGAAAGATAAAAAGTAATTTTAACAGGAGATACTATGATGAAAAAGATGTATACAATTTTACAATTGGTCTTTCTTACGGATAGATTATGGGGCCGCTGGTTCTATAAGTGGTAAAATTACTGATGTAGTTACAGGAGAGCCGCTTTTTGGTGCTAATGTATTTTTGGAGGCACTAGTATTGGTGCTGCAACTGATAATGAAGGGAAATATATAATAGGCAATCTTTCAGCGGGGTCGTATACATTAAAAATTTCATATATCGGTTATGAATCAAAAGCAATTCAGATAGATTTAAAAGAAAATGAACGCATCGAAGAGAACATACAACTTGAAACAGAAGCCGTAGCAACGGGTGAGGTATTCAAACAAGCTGGAAAATATTATTCCCGGCTTACAATTGACAAACTTCAAATTACAAGCGGTATATATTTTTATACATTAAGAGTAAGGAATTCTTCTCCCGATAAATTGGGATCAGAATTTTATGAAACAAAGAAGATGTTACTGCTTAAATAGTCGTAAAGGAGTTTCCTGAAGTGATGGCTTCGCCAAAACTAAAGAACACACAAGCGCATTGAGGGTGTTTTTAAAGACATTTATGGCAATGTCATAATGCCTCACTCCTATCCCTCTCCTTTGTTGCTCCTTTAGGAGAGGGATTAGGTGGTAAGTATGAATATATGGAAGACAATTGTACAGCAATTTTTATATCTGGTACCAAATTGCATACTAGTAAATAATAATATTGTTTTTAGCGGTTTTTTAGAAATTCTCAACCTGCTATTTCGGAAGAGCGAGCAGTAATCTATTCTGCTCGCTCGTTATTAATCATAAAATTTATCGTTCATCCTACAAGAGACCGAGTGAGTCTATAACTCTATTTATAATTGTTGGGGATTCCGCTCGGTTAATTTACCGGATTATTGTTTTTGTAAAAGAAAGTTAAACTGATATGAGATTTAATTTAGCATAATTTGAATTGCACAATAAATTCTGACTATAGTAATCAATATTGGAACATGAATTTTTTAATTCCCTTAGCGCTTAGTTTATAAAAAGATTGTGGTTTATATACTGATACATTTTCTTAACCCTTCGTTGGGTTCCAAATGTCTAATGTATACTAGTTGCATTAATATTTTTTTTACTACTAACCGATAAAAAAATAGATATAAAAAATATGAAGAGAATTTACTTATCCATAGTTTTTTTAGCTCTCACAATATTAATGTCCGTATTTGGCTCTGAAAAAAATAAAACTGCTCCGCAACAATTTAATTATAAAGTCGATTTTGTGGAGGTAGGTACCAGTGATGAAGAAATTGCAGGGATGGATTCAGTACTCCAATCATTTGTTGACCAAAAGAAAGTGAGCAGTGTTGTTGGCTTTGTTGCCAAAGGCGGTAATATTGTTTATAACAAGGCTTTTGGCTGGAAAGATATGGAGAATCAAATTCCTGCAAGTGTTGATGACTATTATATCCTCTTTTCACAAACCAAAGCAGTTGTAACTGTTGCATTTATGACGCTTGTTGAGAAGGGTTTGGTAGCCATTTATGATCCTGTTTCAAAATATTTTCCCGAAATTCCTAACCAGGTTGTTACAACTATAAATGAGGACGGAACATATGAGACTCGTCCAGTTTCGTCTCCTATGACTTTTGTGCATCTGATGTCCCATACTTCGGGGCTCGGTGCAGGACTTGTTAGGGAAATTCGTCGTGCTGAAAATCAAAAATCTGATAGACCAGGCAGTTTCGACGGAACGATGCCGGCAACCACACCGAACGGACAGCACAGCTTTGGGGGCAACTACAATGCAAAATATCTTGAAGAAGAGATGCTTGCTCTGGTAAAATATCCGCTCGGCTTTGATCCTGGAACCGAGTGGAACTACCATGTCAGTACAAATATGTTGGGCTATATGATTGAGCGTATTTCTGGCAAAACGTTGCAGGAATATGTTAAGGAGACGGTGTTTGAACCACTCGGCATGGATAATACTGATTGGTATTATGAGCCCGGCGCACTCACCCGTTTCGTAAAAGCTTACAGTTTTGTTGACGGGAAACTAGTGCCCGCATCCAATATGTTTAGCGAAGCAACCATTAGTAAAGAGCAGACCTATTGCGAAGGTGCCATTGGGTTGAATGGTCCCATTGAAGACTATGCCAAATTCTGCCAGATGATGCTCAACAAAGGAACTTTCAACGGAAACCGTATTTTAAAACCCGAAACCATAGAACTGATGACAACTGTCAACCGGTTACCGGAAGATAATGCCGGTGGAAAGGGATTCCAATTCGGACTGGGATTCGAGTTATATAATGAGAATAAGAAACCGGTTCTTAAAGTATCTAATACAGCGTACGCCTGGGGCGGGTTGTATGGAACGCAATACATCATTGATCCGGAAAATGACATGATTGCATTGTTCTATCTGAATATGCCCCGTCATGAGTTACTGTATCCGATTTTCCTTATCAAGACCTATCAACTTTTTAAAAAACAATAAGGAGTATCAATGAAAGTAGAAATATCAATGCGTCATCAAATCCTGGTTTTTATCATAGTCATTTTCTCTATAGTTTCACTCTATGCGCAATCGACCGATCCATCGCTGCCGCATCTTGTGCACAAAAATGGTCGTCATGCATTGATTGTCGACGGACAGCCATTCTTTATGCTGGGAGGACAGGCACACAACTCAAGCGCCTGGCCAGGACTGTTAACGCAGGTATGGTCTACCATCGAAGCTATGCACGCCAATACACTCGAAATACCGATATATTGGCAGCAGATCGAGCCTGAGGAAGGCACGTTCGACTTTTCCATATTAGATACAATCATCAAGCAGGCAAGGGAGCGCGATGTGCGTCTTGTTCTCTTGTGGTTCGCTACATGGAAGAACGGCAACACAGATTACACGCCCAATTGGGTGAAATTGAACCCTAAGAAATATCCACATATTGTTGGTCGTGACGGCGAGATAGTGATTTCGCCTTCGCCTCATGCGAAGACAACAATGGAAGCGGATGCTAAAGCGTTCACAGCGGTGATGAAGCATTTGAAGGACTTTGACCCGCAACACACGGTCATTATGGTCCAGGTGGAGAATGAACCTGGAACTTATGGTAGCACACGTGATTTCTCGGAGGAAGCTGAAAAACTGTTTCAAGGACCTGTCTCTGCCGCGCTGCTCAAGCCCGAAGTGCTTAAGGCTCTGAACAAACCAACCGATGCAAAAGGGACATGGTTGCAGGTGTTCGGAAGCGACGCCGATGAGTTTTTCCATGCGTGGTCGGTAGCCAGCTATATCAACTATGTTGCAGCAGCAGGTAAAGCGGTGAACCCGCTGCCGATGTATGTTAATGTGGCGCTTGAGGGTGAGCCTGGCGGTGCCATGCACAACGTCATCCCAATATACAAAGTAGCTGCGCCGGCTATTAGCGTGCTTGCACCGGACATCTACCAGCCAATGGAGAAGGCGATGAAGTTTATGGAATACTACGACCGTCCCGATAACCCGCTGTTTGTCCCGGAAACCTTTCCCAGCGTAGATTACCTCTACGAGGTCATCCGGCGCGGTGGAATCGGTTTCTCACCTTTCGGAGTAGACCGCATTCCTGCAAATCCAAGTGCTGAAGTGGGAGCCGGATCCCGAGTGTCACCTCTTGCCACGCAGTATGACTTGCTTCAACTTGGTGACAGAGAACTGGCAAAATGGATATTCGAAGATCGGATACATGTGGTGAAAGTTACCGAACAAAACGCTCAGAAAGAAGTAGACCTGGGCGACTGGAAAGCCAGGATCTATTTCAGCACCGGAAGAGGCTGGGGCCCGCCACCGGCTTTTCAACCCGAAGCGGCAGATGGAAGTGAAGGCGAAACCGAAGAAGAAACCGGCTTCTCTTTCGGAGCCCCGCCTAAGCCGAGTGGCAGAGTATTGATTGCTCAGCTTGGGCAAAATGAGTTCGTCGTGATGGCTACGCAATGCCGTGTTGCTTTCCAATCCAGCGGCGCTAACAAAGGCAAGTCCTGGCAATTCCTGAAGGTTGAAGAAGGACTCTATGAAGATGGAACGTTCAAGCTCTTACGACTTCGCAACGGCGACGAAGTGGGTTGGGCAACCATGTCTTTCGACACCGAACCGGCTCTCTTGCGCATTTCGATGACCGCATGGTAAAGAAGCTAAGTCTCGGCAATTGAATAACTATTTGAGAATTTTAGGTCAAGTTAGAATCGAGTAAATCATGAAATATTATATAAATACGTGCTATTCTTTGCGTTGAGCATGATAGCAGTTTGTGCGGCTCAAACTCAGCAACTGTCTGCCATACCTTTGTGGCCTAACGGTGCACCCGGGGCTAACCTTAATGGCGGTGAAGAGATTGTTAGGATTTATGAACCAACCGGAGATCATTTGGCTGAGCTCTATTTAAAATTAAAAAAATTGAATATACCTGTTGAGCTTCATATATATGCAAATGCAGGCCACGGTTTTGGCATTCGGAAGGGAGACACCGGACCCAGCTCAAGATGGCCGGAAGTATTGGTTGCCTGGCTTCATGATATTAAATAATACAGTCATAACTATTTAGAGGAGGATAACTGTGAAAATAATTTTAAATTCCATAGGTTACAGATTGTTTTACTTTACTGTTTTAGCTCTGGTTGCAATGCCCTCAGTAATTTTGGTCGCCCAGACATTTACACGCTCCGTACTTCCTGGGAACCTGGACACGCCGTGGGAAATAATCTACGGACCAGATGATTTTCTCTGGATATCTGAAAGCGGAGGAAAAATATCACGGGTGAATCCACAAAGCGGAGAACGGACGATCATATTCACAGCAAAAGATTATTATCCCGGTTCCATCCTCGAAAGACCTGATTGCGGAGCAAATATTGGAGCCGCAACCTATGGAATGGCTCTCCACCCGGATTTTGTTAACGAAGACAGCTCATACATATTTTTATTCTATTCATATAATAACGGAACAGATCAAAATCCCGAAACCCTTTTTAAAATTGCACGGCTTAAGTGGGACGCTGAAAACGAAACCATAACAGACACCACAGATATTGTTACCGGTATATCCAATGGGTATGACCACTGGGGCGGGCGTATGATTGCCATAAAACAGAAAAGCAAGAATTACCTGTATTATTCGGTCGGTGATCATGGTTCCAATAACCCGGATTGTTATGAAGATTCATTAGCCAATCCGAACAACTATACACAGGATACTGAAACAGATAACGGGAAAATACACCGGGTCTATCTTAATGGCAGCATACCTGAAGACAACCCAATAAGTGGAAATTCTTTTTTCACACGCGGACATCGCAATCCGCAGGGACTGGTATACAATTCTGTTCAGGATGTAATCTATGAAATAGAACACGGCCATAAATCGGATGACGAAGTAAATATCCTGAAAAAAGGAATGAATTATGGCTGGAAGAATGTACATGGATACCATGACGGCAATATTGAAGGTGAATTAGACTACATCAACAATTACACGCCAAATCCGGAAATTGAAGGTGATTCTTTAATAGAAGCTTTTTATTCCTGGGGTACAGAGGTTGTGAATAGCAGCAACAATTCGTTATGGCCAACTGTTGCGCCGTCAGATGGTTTTTACTATGCGGACAGCACCATTCCTGAGTGGACAAACAGTCTGCTGGTTGTCACCTTGAAGAATGGAAACGTCACAGATCAGGAACTATACCAATTTAAACTTACAGAAGATGGTAAGGGACTGGCAGATTCCACCGAAGAAAATCCCAACCCCAGGAAGTTTTTTGCCGGGGATCAGAATAATAACGGACGGCTGCGCGATTTAACATTCTCCCCGGATGGTTCCACTCTTTACCTGATAACCAATAACTGGAACGGCGTTAACCCGATTATTGTTTATAAATACGATGCACCAGTTTCCATATCTGAAAAAGAATACCATCCTGCAGTATTTGGGCTAAGCCAAAACTATCCAAATCCATTCAACCCGTCAACAACAATTACGTTTAGTTTGCCGGAAAAAGAAAACGTGAGATTGTTTGTTTATGATATACTTGGAAGAGAAATAATAAAACTTGCCGACGGCATATATGAAGCCGGCGAACATAAGATAGTATTAAACGGAAGTAATTTACCAAGCGGAATATATTTCTATAGAATAGAAGCCAGGAATTTTTCAAAGACTAAAAAATTAGTATTAACTAAATAAGAAAAATAATAGAGAAGGCTAAGAAAAGATTTTATTGTAGAGCAACATGAAAATTCAGTCTTATCAAACAATACACGCAAATGGGAAGTTATTAGTAAGAAAAATATTCAAGCTCGTGAATATTTTTTAATAGAAAGTACATACAATGCATCAGTAACAGATACTATTTATTACAGAAAAGAAAAAAATAAAATAATTGAGTTATTAATTGGTAAAAGCAAATCCGAATATTATATAGAAAACATCTTTGCTGATTTCGATATTAAGGAAAATGAATTCTTCCAATCTTATGCAATGGCTTTTAATGGTAAAGATTATTATTACAATGTCACATTAAAGAATAAAGATGAAAAAAGAATATTGGAAGCAAGAGATGAAGAACATTCAATCACTTTTGAAATTGGGAAAGGAATTATTGAAACTACTCATTATGGGTGGGGCCCTGATAATTATTTAATTCATTATGAGCTAAAATAAACGCTAGTGAAAAACTAAATGTAAAGAGGAGTTATTATGCAATTACGAAAATTAGGCTTTCTAATTCTTTTTTTATCGACATCTATTTTTGCTGCCGATCCACCGGGGATACCGGATGGGTGGTCGGACGGTTACGTCTATGCTAATGGAATTCGCATTCACTATTACCATGCTGTTCCGGCGCCGGGAAAACCGGTAATAGTGATGATCCATGGAGTTACAGATATTGGGCTTTCTTGGACTACTCTGACCTGGAAGCTGCAGGACTTCTATGATATATACATGCTTGATACCAGAGGGCACGGCTTGTCGGATCCATTCACTTCTGCCGACGATAGCAGCACTTTGGTAAAAGACGTTGTGGAGTTCGTGAATGCAATGCATTTCCAAAAGCCCATCCTAATGGGGCATTCGATGGGGGCCGCCACGGTCATGCGGCTTGGCGCGGAGTACCCGGGCCTGGCAAAGGCAATCATCATGTTGGATCCTTTTCTAGGGCGCAGAGGTCCCAATAGGCAGGATACGGGAGAGCGTCGTGAAGGTGAGCGTAAGGTCGATAGCGAAGCTCCGCCCGGCGCTGGGCAACAAGAAAAGGCACCTGACCGCCTTTCCGTGAGCATGCACGGGACTCCCGAAACGCTGGTGGCGCAAAATAACTATAACTTCGATGATCTGGTGGCGACTTGCCGCCGACAAACCCCCAAGTGGGATATTGTAGATTGCCAGTATTGGGCGCTATCGAAAAAACAATATCACGGGGCTTATACAAACGAAGCCTGGCAGGTGATGTCTGGAGTAATGAGGACCGGGGATGCGTTGGCGAAGATCACTGTGCCTGCCCTTATCCTCAAAGCTGATGCCCCGCCCGAAGTCCGCAAAGCAAACGAGGTGGCTGCCAGTGTAATGCAGAAAGGCAAGCTTGTGCACATTGATGAAGCAGGTCATAATTTGCACCACGATGAACTGGAACGTACTGTTGAAGTGTTAACTGAGTTTCTATCGGCTTTGTAACACCAAGACGAGTGGAATTCGGGGACTTGTATCAGTATGTTTTCTGCTTGAATTAGCCAAGTGCCTGATGATGATTTGAATTATTTGGTCCCACATAACATCCGCACTGTTCTGGAGAAAGCAAAGAAAGATGCAGGAAACAAAGACGTGAGAATTTCCGGCGGGGCATCAGTTATACAGCAATATCTTAACGCTGGATTGGTTGATGAACTTACGCTTCACACTGCACCGATAATTCTCGGAAAAGGTGTCGGCTTGTTTGAAAAAATTGAAAGAGAAAAATTCTCTTTGGAAGTTACAAATGTAGTTAATTCTCCTTCTGTTACACATTTGTTTTACAAGGTTATAAATTATAACAAAAAATAGCCAGACATTATTTTACTAACAACGCCACATTCTCTATATGAAAGGTATGCGGGAACATATCGACAGGTCTCATCTTAATTAATTTATAGCCTGCCTTGCCGGTAGGCAGGCCAGCTTCTGAAAATAATTTAATATCTCTTGCCTGCGTAGCGGGGTTGCAGCTTACATAAACAATTTTTTCAGGATTAATTTTGATTACATCTTCAACTGTGTTTTTGTGTAAGCCGCTTCTCGGCGGATCGAGAATAATTAAAGATGGTTTGGGGATTTTACCTGCCTTGCCTGCCTTGTCGGCAGACAGGCCGGTAGGCAGGTTCTCTTCAATTAGCGGGAGAAATGATTTGTAAAGATCGGCGTTAAAGAAGTGAACATTATTAATATCATTTAATTCAGCATTTACTTTTGAATCTTCAATTGCAGATTCAACCGACTCGAAAGCATAAACCTCTTTTACATTTTTGGAAATATAAATTGCAATTGTTCCCGCACCTGAATAAAGGTCATAAACTATTTCATCACCCTTAAATTCGGCAAAGTCTAAAGCGGTTTTGTAAAGATTTTCTGCCTGTAAAGTATTAGTCTGGAAAAATGAATTTGCGCTTATCTGAAAGGTATATTCGCCTATCATATCTGTAATAAATCCTTCTCCATAAAGGAGATTTTCATAATCTCCTACTGCAACAGAGGATTTCTTTTCATTAATATTATTTACAATTGTTGTTATTTCAGGAAAAGATTTTATCAGTTCATTAGCATAACTTTTTATTAAAGCGCTATCTTCATTAGCCGTAACTATGTTTACCATTAAATCTTTAGTATGATAAGCCTGCCGTATTACAAGATTGCGCAGAAATCCCGAATGAGTTACGGTAGAATAAGGCTGGATATTTCTTTCTTTGAAAAAATTCCTTGTGAAGTTTAATATCCTGTAACTCAATTCAGATTGAAGATAACAAATGTCAATATCGAGAACCTTATCATAAATATTCGGAACATGCAGTCCCAAAGCAAAATTCATATCTGTTTTTTCTTTAGATATTTCATCTTCAGTGAGCCATCTTTTATCAGAAAAAGAGAACTCCATCTTATTCCTGTAAAAGAAAGTATTCTTTGACGGGATAATCGAAAGCATTTCAAAACCCGCTTTACCTGTCTTGTCGGCAGACAGGTCTGAAAAGCCACCAAGCTTTTTGAAAATTTCCTCAACCTGCTGCTGTTTATATTTAATTTGTGCTTCGTAAGAAAGATCCTGCTGTTTGCATCCCCCGCAGGTTCCAAAGTATTTGCATCTTGCTTCAACTCTTTCTGATGATGGAAAAATAATCTCTGTTGTTTTAGCTTCGGCAAAGGATTTCTTAATCTTTATAAGTTTTGCCTTTACTTTATCGCCGGGATAAGAATTTTGCACGAATACGACAAAGTTTTTTTCATCTCCACTTTCTCTCCCTATCCTGGAAATACCTTTCCCTTCAAAAGCGTAGCCTTCAATATCAAGTTCTAATAAATCGCCTTTTTTCATTGTGCTCTCTCTACAGTTTTGTCAAACGGCAAATGGCAGAAGGCAAATGTGAGTGATAAATAATTAACCATTTGAGATTTGAGTTTTGAGATTTGATCTGAGCACCAGCATTTCGTAGCCAATATATTTATCGCCGCCAAGCTTTAAATAAGCATTTGCTTCATGACTGTATGTCTTCAGCAGTTTCCTGAGGCTTCCTGATCCTTTACCGGAAAATTCTTTTGATGATTCTTCCAGAAGTCTTTTGCTAATTGAATAAAAATCTTTAAGAGTATCAGATAAATCTTCCTCAACTATAAGTTCAAATCCTTTGGATAAATAAAATTCCTTAAAGCTTTCATTAAATAAAGACGCGAGATCATTTTTCTCCCAGATATCCTTTACAAACTGCGGCGGTATTTGGGATAAACCAACAATCTCGCCAACGCAGAAATATCCTCCGGGTTTTAAAATCTTTTTCATTTCTTTAATTATCTTATTTCTTTTCTTCGTTCCTGTCGAGCCTTGAGAATAAATTATATCGAATCTTTCCGCTTTAAAGTCTGTGTTTTCATAATCCATCATGCGCACATTTATTTCTTTTATTGCTGATAGAGCAAGCCTCGCCTGGAAAAGAGAATCTTCATTATCATTTATAAGATAAACTTCGCCGGCATCATTCTGATGAAAAATCTCAGCTATTTCTTCGCATCCGGAACCCAGTATCAGCACAGATTTATTTTTTATTTCGACTGTTTTTAGGAAAACCGAAATTTGTTTATCCGTTCCCGGGAGAAATAATTTGTTGTTTATCTTCAATTTTTAAGGTTTTTTTTAGGGCTAAAAAATCAGGTTGTAAATTAATTAAAAGTTAGTTAAATATTTTCTGGTAAGGGGTTGCTTTAATTAAATATTAATTTATTAAGTTTCCTCCGTGTTTTTTGAGGAGGTTTAATATGAATCTGATCCGTGTTGCTTTAATTCCGGTATTTTTTGTCTTTGCAGCTTGTTCTTCTCTGGTTTTGAAGCCTGTCGACTTTGCATGGCCTGTCGAGTCTGTTTTGCATGTTAATGATGAAGGCTTTGTAAAAGAAGATAGACACACCTTATTTTTCAATGCCAAAGTTCTTTTTCTTGAAGAAACCGGGGATTCAACTGCATATTTAGACAAAGATCTAAGGATTATCCGGGATACCGAAGGTTATTATTTTGTTACTTCACAGAATTTCAAGAATGTTTATGTCTTCATTGGTATAGATGGAGAGTTGAATCTTGATAATAAAATTGAGATATCAGAAGAAGAAGGTATGAGCAATCCTGCTTTTAACCAGAGATTGCCGTACGTCGAATTGGTTGATAACGGAAAGAAAACTCTCTTGTCGAATGAAGGAATAGAGAACGAGGTGCAACAATGAAAAATAAAATATTATCAATCGCATTAGTTTTTATGATATTGCCCGCATTAACACCGGCAATTCAGGCACAATCCGACTATGAGATTGTGCAAAGCTTTAAGGAGAAATATCGTCAGTTAGAAGAAGATATTAAAAACCCGCAATCTCTTGAAGAACTTGACGGGATTTATGATAGAATAAATTCCTTTAGAGAAGAATATACCGTTCACCGTGAATTGCTTGACAGAAGTTTATACCCGGATAATTTCAACACATCTTTTGAAAAGCTGACGAACGCATATAATGTTAAAAAAAATGATTTTACGCAGATAGATATTTTGCAGGTCGAAGTTACGGGTTTGAGAGAACAGCTCGATACCCTTAACCGGCATAATGAAGTGTTACTTAACCGGGTAGAAATTCTTGAGAAGCAGAGCAAGAGTGATAAGTCCCGTTTGGCGCAGTTGGAAAGAACAATTGGTGAACTGAGGGTATCGCTTCAAAAAAGAGACGAAATGGTTATGAACATGATTGACTCTTTATTGCCGCAGCCATACAGGGAGAGAGAGTTGAGTCCGCAGGAAAAACAGGAAATATACAGCAAGCTGGGAAAAGAGAATGTCCTTTACAACGTTAAACGTTTATTGAGCGATAACATCAGGTTTATCGAGATAACAAAATTATATCCCGAAGATGTAGACGAAATTAAAGAACAGCAGGAAGATTTTGCACGCCTGTGGAGAAGCATAGGTCCAAAGATGGTTGAAATTTATTCCGGGAAGGGGGATGCTAATTATCTTAAAGATATAGATTTAACTTTTACACAATGGAAAGATGCACTCAACCAGGGAATTTGGGATGCGGTTAATTCTGAGTTTTCAAAGTACGACATCAAGCTCAGCAAATTTTCTTCCGGTAAGAATTTTACAGAGGCTGTAACTTCTTTTATAAATGATGAAATAAAAAACGCCGATGTTAAAAGTAAAGATGCAGCGATAGCTACCTACAAGGATTTTGCCGATAGTGCCTGGTACGGAGGTGTCAAACCCGAGTGGGTTTCAAATCTTATAGATTATAATATGCTGTCTGAAGCACAGAAAGACACTATTGAAAAGAAGATTTCGGAATGGAATGAAAAAGTTTCTCCTGCCGGCATGAATTATCTTTATATAATAATTGCGGTTGTTGTTATAGTAGCAATTTTATTCTTCTTCTTTAGAAAACGGTCAGGACCAAAGACTGAAACTAACGAGGTATAATTTTATTGCCCCTTCTTTCAAGGAAGGGGCATCCTATACTTTAATTGCCTTTCTTTATCCCTTCTGCTATTTTTGAAATAATATTATGTACATATAAATTGTTTCGGCTTCCATAAAACTGAAAGGATTTTGATGAAAGAACTTTCCCTTATTTTATTCTTGTTTCCTTTATTATTAATAGCGCAGGATAAAAGAGCGCTTACTGTTGAAGACCTCTGGGCGATGAAGAGAATTAATAGCTTTGATGTTTCTACAGATGGTAAGATGATAGTTTTTGCAGCAACTTCTTACAGCATTGAGGAGAATAAGGGAAATTCAGATATATATCTGGTTAATTCTGATGGAAGTAATCTTAAAAGCCTGAAAAATTCCGATAAGAATGAATCGAGTCCGCTTTTTGTTCCTGGCTCAAATAGGATTAGTTATTTGTTAGATGGACAAATATGGACTTGCAACCCCGATGGTTCAGGTGAGGAAAAGCTTACGGATGTTTATACAAAAGTGACGGAATATGAATGGTCGCCGTCCGGCGATAAAATTCTTTTTACATCTTCCGTTTATTCTGATTGTAAAACACAGGAATGCAATAAGCAAAAAGATGAGGAGAAAGAAGCGAGCAAAGTTAAAGCGAGCATCTTTACAGAATTAATGTACAGGCATTGGGATGAATGGAGAAACGGTAAAGTAAGCCAGCTTTTTTTATTCGATGTAAAAGAAAAATCTTTTGCCGATGTAACTTCTGATGGTAAGTTTGACATTCCCCCAATTGCATTGGGAAGTTCAAACGATTATAACTTTTCTCCCGATGAAAACCAAATCGCTTTTACAATGAATATAGATTTGTTTATTTCGTCAAGCACTAATAATGATATATTTATTTATGATTTGAATAAAATCGGTGCGGATGAAAAAAGTCTAAACAGGTCCGCCGTAAACCCCCCTGTTACTGAAGGGAAAATCTCCCAAAGCAACGGTAATGATAATCAACCTGTATATTCACCAGATGGAAAGTATATAACCTTCTCTTCTATGAAGAGAGCAGGATTTGAAGCTGATAAACAGGATTTGGTTCTGTTCGATAGAGAAAAGAAAACTCTCACAACCCTAACTGATAATTTCAATCTTTCAGTTGGAGAAATTATATGGTCGAACGATTCCAAAACATTATACTTTACCGCCGAGACTGAAACAAATAATTCAATTTATAAAATTGATATTCAAACTGCCGAAATTGAACTTTTACACAAAGAGAATACAAATACAAAAATTCAGCTTTCAGAAGATGGCAAAACACTTTTCTTCCTTAAGCAGCGATCAGATCTTCCAGATGAAATTTTTTCTCTCAGCACAGATGGTAAAAATATTCTGAAGCAAATAACTTTTTTAAATAAAGATCTTCTTTCTCAAGTCGAGTTTGAGCCGCTTGAGACTTTCTGGTGCGAAGGTGCAAATGGAGACAAAGTCCAATCAATTTTGATCAAACCACCTTTCTTCGATCCGAATAAAAAATACCCGATGATATTTTTAATTCACGGCGGTCCGCAAGGGCACTGGGCTGATGATTTTCACTACAGGTGGGACATACAATTATTTGCATCCAAAGGTTATGTTGTTGTTGCACCTAATCCAAGGGGCAGCACAGGCTATGGACAAAAGTTTACTGATGAAATTTCTCTCGACTGGGGAGGAAAAGTTTATACGGATCTTATGAATGCTTATGATTATGCTCTTAAGAATTATAATTTCATAGATTCCCGGAATACTTTTGCCGCAGGTGCATCTTACGGTGGATATATGATTAACTGGATAGAAGTGCACACAGACAGGTTTAACGCTTTGGTTAATCACGATGGTGTATTTAATCTTGAAAGCGAATATGGAACAACAGAGGAACTTTGGTTTCCCGAATGGGAATTTGGTGGAACACCATGGCAAAATAGGGAACTGTATCAAAAATGGTCGCCGCACATGTACATTCAAAATGCAAAAACACCGATGCTTATAATTCACGGAGCTAATGATTTTCGTGTACCCGAAGAGCAGGCATTTCAGCTTTTTACTTCACTTCAAAAATTAGGAATAGAAAGTAAGCTTCTCTATTTCCCGGATGAAAGTCATTGGGTAACTAAATCGCAGAATTCAGTGCTCTGGTGGAATACTGTTTTTGATTGGTTTAACGAACATAAGAAAAGGGAGGATTTATGAAAGATAAATTTGAAGAAAAAGATTTAGACATTAGTGATTTTGACGACCTGACCGATCTTGATTTTGGTGGAAAAAGCAAGGAAGATACTTCCGAAAAAATAGAATTTGTGGAAAACAATTTATGGACAAAACTCGAATCGGTTGGAAGGAAGATTTCTTTTGCAAAAGATATTCTTGCTCTGGTAAATTATATGAGAGATTCTTACGTGTCCTGGCACCGCAAAGCAATTGTTGTAGCTGCGCTTATCTATTTTATTTCTCCTATAGATACAATTCCTGACCTTACACCTTTGTTCGGGTATCTTGATGATCTTGGTGTAATTACTGCACTATTGAAATTTCTCGGCAGCGAATTAATTCCTTACTACAAACCGGGGTACCGCGAATAAGTAAAGCAATTAAATTTTCTGAAGAAGAGTTTAGAATGAATTATAAGGTTGATAAGAGTGAAATAATATATAGAGGAAGAGTATTTGATCTCCAGGTTGATGAAATAACCTATGACAGTGGAAATAAAGGTATAAGAGAAATTGCTCTTCACGACGGGGGTGCGGTTGTTCTTCCCTTAAAGGAAGATGGAAAAATTGTAATGATTAAACAGTTCAGGTATCCCTTCGAAAAGTTTATGCTTGAACTTCCTGCCGGAAAACTTGATAAAGGAGAAGATCCGCTAAACTGCGCTTACAGGGAATTGGAGGAAGAAACAGGTTATAAATCTGAAAACTTTACAAAGCTTGGAGCAATTTGTACAACTCCCGGCTTCTGTTCTGAAATTCTTCATTTGTACCTGGCAAAGGATTTAATTGCCGGTGAACATAATCGTGAAGAAGGCGAGGCAGGCATGGAAGTTTTTGAGTTTTCTGTGGAAGAGGTCGAAATGAAAATTAAGAGTGGAGATATAACAGACGCAAAAACAATTTGTGCAATGCACCTGGGCAAAAACTATTTTAATCAATAAACAATCGTTCATTCATACAATCATTCATTCATTTTGTATGTTTAAATAACCGAACGATCCACTTGTACTTTTTTTAGATTATGTTAAAAACACTTCATGTTAAAGATTATGCTCTTATTGAAGAAATCGATGTTGAATTCGGCATTGGGCTTAATATTATAACCGGTGAAACGGGTGCCGGTAAAACAATTCTTATAGATGCTTTAAGCTTACTCCTCGGTGAGCGCGCTTCAACTGAGGTTGTAAGAAAAGATGCAGATAAATCAATTGTAGAAGGTGTATTTAATGTTAAAGGAAACAAAAAAGTAGAATCTCTTCTTGAGCAAAATGAAATTGATTTTTCTCCTCAACTAATAATCCGCCGGGAGATTTCTCTTAAAGGTACAAACAGATGTTTCGTTAATGATACGCCTGTTCAATTATCCCTGGTTAAAGAACTTGGCGATTTGCTTGTCGATCTGCATGGTCAGCATGAACATCAGTCCTTATTAAGAACGGAAACACATATTGAATACCTCGATAGCTGCGATGATACTGAAGACCTTCTAAGAACTTACAGGTGGCTGTATAAATCCTTAAATAATCTTACAGGTGAATTAAAGGAGCTTAAAGAAAAGGAATCATCTTTAAAAGAGAGGAAAGATTTGTATGAATTCCAGATAAAAGAAATTGATAGTGTTTCACCAGAGGAAGATGAAGAAGAAAAACTAAATAATGAATTAACTATACTGGAAAATTCAGAAAAGCTTCAGCAGCTAACCTCGCAGCTTTACCAGGGTTTGTATGAATCTGAAGGTTCCGTATATGATTCGTTAATGAAAATAAAAAACGAAATTAGTGAGCTTATAAAAATTGATAAAACTTTTAGTGAGACGAATAAGGAATATGAATCTGCTGTGGCTATTATAAATGAAATGGCAAGCAACTTAAGAAGCTACAGCAGCAAAGTTGAGTTCGACCAGGGAAAATTAGAAACGATCAGGGAAAGACTCGGAGCAATCAGCCTTCTAAAAAAGAAGTATGGTGGTTCAATAAAATCTGTTTTTGACCATAGAAAGAAGATCGGTGAAGAGTATAATATTGCTGAAAATTATTCAAATAGAATTGCAGAGCTTGAATCTAAAATAAAAACTGTAAGAGAAAACTGCGGTACGACAGCTGAAAAGCTTTCTTTAAAAAGAAAAGAAACAGCAAAAAAGATAACAAAGGATATAGTTGAACTATTAAGACAGGTAGGTATTCCCAATTCTAAATTTGAAGCGAGGATTTCTAATACATTAGCACAGGGCTCAGATGATTTTATTTTAGTAAAAGGAAATAAGTATAAGTTTAATTCCTCCGGATATGACAATGTACAATTTTTTATTTCAACAAATCTTGGAGAGGACGTTAAGCCTTTGGCTAAAGTTGCATCGGGCGGAGAAATATCGAGGATTATGCTTTCATTAAAAACAGTTCTTGCAAAAAAAGATAAGCTCCCTTTATTAATTTTTGATGAAATTGATACAGGGGTTAGTGGACACATTGCACAAAAAGTAGGACAGACTCTTAAACTCCTTGCCATTCCTCACCAGATAATTGCAATAACACATCTCCCGCAAATTTCCGGATTAGCCGATCATCATTATGCTGTTGAAAAAATTGAAACTAATAAACGTGTTATAAGCAGAATAAGAAAACTTAATAATACTGAACGAATTAACGAGGTTGCCAAACTTATGAGTGGGGAAAACATAACAGAGGCAAGTATTAAAGGCGCTAAGGAACTAATGGGGTTGAATTAAATTTTAATCACCACTTTGGTATTTTTTTGATACACTGAATTATATGTATTCCCCGGCGAAAAAAATTCGTTTATAATTGTATTAGCATATTTGCTTTGTAAGAATTAAATTAGGAAATTCGAAAGCCGAAATAAATTTTTAATTTAAGGGAGGAATATATGAAAAGTGCTCCTTTTGTATTGGTTATTTCACTCTTCCTGTCGGTGCAGGTTTTCTCCCAGGTTGAGGATAGATTCGGTTTCCTTAACGAATCTGAGATAACAGAATACGCAAAACCATTCGGTACATCTCTTGGCATGGCGTTTAATTCAGCTTCTTATCACTCTGCAAAAGTTGCAGATTTCTTTGGATTTTCACTTAGTTTCAAGGGGATGTTGATACTTATCCCTGATGATGAGAAGACTTTTACTCCTTCACTACCGGAAGGCTATACTGCAGATCAGCCGGCACAAACAATTTACGGCAGCAATCATAGCACGTCTTATTATGGTCCGGATGGTTATAGGATTTATCCTCCCGGAATTGACCAATCATCACTACCGGCAGTGTTACCACAAATTTCTGCAAGTTTTATGGGTAGCGAAGTTATGATTCGTTATTTGCCGAGTATTTCTTTAGGGGATGACGAAGATTTGAGCATGTTTGGTATTGGTTTGAAACATAATATCAGTCGTTATATACCACTTTCTCCTGTTGATATATCGGTACAGTTCTTGTATAATAACTTGAAAATTACCGGTGTAATGGATATAACTGCTTATGCCTTTAATGCACACGCAAGCAGATCTTTTGGATTATTAACTCTGTACGGCGGGTTGCAGTATGAATCAAGCACATTCGATCTTGATTATACTTTCACAGACCCTAGTAATTTGGACCCTGTAAAGGCAGGGCAAAAAATAAAGGTAAGCATTGACGGAGATAATACATTCAGAGCTACGATCGGTACATCGTTAAAGCTGGCTGTTATAGTGTTGAATGTTGATTATAGCCTCGGAGTCCAATCGGTTCTTTGCGGCGGCTTAACATTTGAATTTTAATAGGAGAAAAAAGAAGATGAACAAAATTATAAAATCATCAATATTATTGTTTACAATGCTTATTGCGGTTGTAATGAGTGGTTGTGATGCTTTCGAAAACTTTTTATTTGATTTGCCAATATCTTTTACGATCGATGCCAGGGGAATAACTAATGCTTCCGGTTCTGAAAGTTATTGTCTTACAGATAATGAAACATATCAGGATTATGCTGACAAGATAAATAGTATAACTTATGCAGATGCTTATTTCGTAACACGTGAGGTAAATCCAGAAACAATTAGCGGTACTCTTACGTTCCAACTATTAGACGGCAATAGTAATACGATTCTTACCTATACTGACAATAATATTACCCCAGCTGATCATGATAGTACAAATGCTTATCATTTATCATTGGATCAATCTCAAATTGATGACGTAAATGCTTCACTTGCCGGTGGAAACAGATGTTTTACAGGCACTTACAATTTTGCTGTCACTTCAGGTAGTTTGGTTGATAACCACATAATAGTTGATATTGAAATTTTATTTACAATTGATACTAGTCTATAGTTTTCAAAAGTAACTTTTGTAAATCCTTACAGAATAATTCTCTGTAAGGATTTTTTATTTTAAAAAGTTTCAATAATTAATAAATACAAATTTTTAGTTTCTTTTTGTATCTTAAATATGTTTTCAAATTAAGTTATAATAAATCTTTTGAAGAATTCGGCACTATATATTCACATTCCGTTTTGCGATCATAAATGTATTTATTGTGATTTCTATTCAATTATTACCAAAGACAATATTCCGTCTTTTTTAGCTTCATTAAAAAAAGAAATAGAATACTATTCCCGTCTTTATTCAAAAGACCGTTACTTCACATCAATATATTTTGGTGGAGGAACACCGTCACTGATGGATGCCTCGTATATTTTGGAAATAATCGATTGCCTCCATAAGAATTTTTCTGTTTCTGAAAATGTCGAGATAACTTTGGAAACAAATCCGGGAACAGTAAACAGAGGGAAGCTCAGGGATTTTTTTGCAGCAGGAATAAACAGGGTAAGCATTGGCGTCCAATCTTTTCTTGAAGAAGATTTAAAATTTTTAACAAGGATACATAACAGGACGACAGCTATTGATACAGTCTACAATGCTTTGTATGCCGGATTTGAAAACATAAGTGCGGATCTTATTTTTAATCTTTCTGGTCAGACAAAAACAAAATGGCTGTATAACCTGGAAACAGTTGTGGAATTGCCGGTAAAGCATATATCGGCATACAGTTTAATTCTTGAGAGAGGAACTATTCTCAATAAAATGGTTATTGACGGCAAAGTTAAAATTCAGGATGCGGATTATGATGCTGAGCTATATGAGCTCACTATGGATTTTCTCGATTCAAAAGGTTTTTTTCAGTATGAAGTCTCTAATTTTTCCAAAGAAGGTTTTGAATGCGTTCATAATAAAGCTTACTGGGAATATAGAGATTATCTTAGTTTTGGTCCCTCCTCGCATTCATTTGTGGATGGAAAGAGATGGTGGAATTTTTCCGGCTTAAAAAAATATATAAGTGAAATAGAAAAAAATAATCACGCTGTTGCCGGTTCAGAGATTGTTACAGACGAACAATTTTTCGATGAATATGTTATGCTTGCCTTAAGAAGCAACGGAATAAATGTTACAGAGTTACAGTTGAGATTCGGTGATACGTGGTTAAAAAATAAATCCAAATATTTTTCCGATCTTCAGCAGCATAATCTTTTAACAGTTACTAAAGAGAGTATCCGGCTTACTAAAAGCGGTTATGCCGTATGCGATGAAATTTTATCTAATATACTTTAGAAAGCGTGATGCTTAAGTTAAAACTTCATTGGCAAATACTAATTGCATTGGGTCTGGGGATATTGTACGGTCTGTTTTTTACCGGAGCCGTCGAATATGTCAGCTGGATGGGGGATCTTTTTTTACGCGCACTCAAGATGATAATTATTCCGCTTATAATTACGTCAATTGTGTCTGGCGTTTCTAATATTGGGAGTGCCCAAAACTTAGGAAAACTGGGCTTGAAAACGATATCTTATTACATCCTCACAAGTTTAATGGCAATTTTTGTGGGTCTGATACTTGTAAATATTCTTCAACCCGGTGTTGGCGCTGATTTAGGTTTCCGGAAAGATGTTGAGGGTTTAAATGTGGTCTCCGATAGTTTAGGTAACATCTTGTTAAGAATGATACCTTCCAATATTTTTGAAGCTCTTGTTTCTGCAGATATGCTTGCTATAATTTTTTTCTCTATAATCGTTGGCTTTTTTCTTACGCGTGTTGATGATTATTACAAAACAAAACTTATCGACCTTTTTAACGGTGGTTTTGAGCTAATGATGAAAATCACGGTTTTTATTATTCACTTTGCACCTGTTGGCATCTTCGGGATTGTGGCAGGAGTTGTTGCAGAGCAAAAAACAGGATTGCTCGATATTGCCGGAAGAATTGGAATTTATATGGCTGCTGTTTTATTGGGATTAATTTTTCATGGTATGATAACATTACCTCTTTTACTAAAGCTTATTGGAAGAGTCAATCCCTGGCTGCATTTTAAAGGAATGACAACGCCTTTAATTACAGCTTTCTCAACTTCATCTTCTTCGGCAACTCTACCTCTAACTATGGAATCCGTAGAGCACAATTCCGGTGTATCTAATAAAATTACAAGTTTTGTTCTTCCTTTAGGTGCTACTGTAAATATGGATGGAACAGCTTTATATGAATGTGTGGCAGCTATGTTTATTGCACAGGCTTACGGTATTGAGCTAAGCTTTCTGCAGCAGATGATAGTTGTCATTACTGCTCTTCTTGCTTCAATAGGTGCTGCTGGAATACCAATGGCAGGATTAGTAATGATAAGCGTTGTTCTCTCTGCTGTTGGGTTACCTTTGGAAGGAGTGGGCTTAATTCTTGCGGTAGATAGAATACTCGATATGTGCCGAACAACGGTAAATGTTTGGAGTGATTCCTGCGGTGCTGCTATTATTGCAAAGTCCGAAGGAGAAATTTTAAAGATATAATCATATTCCAGAAATAAAATACAAACTCAAAAAAATATGGAGACCCGATGAAGTTTTTATTTACTGTTTTTTTCTCATTCCTTTTATTATTTCCTGCTTATTCTCAGAATTATAAGCAGGTTAAAATATACGTTCAGGATAAGGAAGATATTAATTCGCTTTACGAATTGGGCATTGAGTTCGATCACGCCGAATACACTAAAGATAATGCCGTTATCATCTTTATCAGTGATAATGAATTTTCTATTCTTAAAACTTACGGCTACAAGTATGAAATTATTATCGATGACTGGTTTGAATATTATAATAAGCTGCCGAAGCTGACTAAAAGCCAGAAGAAAAATTATTCCGAGCAAAGCCAAAAAAGTTATAACGTCACAGGTTTCGGTTTCGGTTCAATGGGAGGATTTTATACTTTAGGCGAGGTTATTGCCGAACTTGATACGATGAGAATGCTATATCCAAACCTTATAACACAGAAGGATTCTATAGGAACTACAATAGAAGATCGTCCGGTTTATGTTGTAAAAATCTCGGATAATCCTGAAACAGACGAGAGCGAGCCGGGAGTTTTGTACACTGCGCTTCATCATGCCCGTGAGCCGGAGAGCATGATGCAATTGATATATTTTATGTATTACCTGTTGGAGAATTATAATACCGATCCCTCCGTTCAATTCTTAGTTGATAACAGGGAACTATACTTTATTCCTATTGTTAATCCCGATGGCTATGAATATAACAGGCAGACTAACCCTGATGGCGGAGGCTTCTGGAGAAAGAACAGGAGAAAAATCGGGAGTGATTTTGGAGTAGATTTAAACCGGAATTACGGTCCAACGACATATTGGAATGCAACAAACGGCGGCTCAAGTTTAAGCTCCAACAGTGAAACGTATCGGGGCACCGCTCCGTTCTCTGAACCGGAAACTCAAAACATCAGAGATTTTCTGACTGGCAAAGGTATTAAGAATGCGCTTAATTATCATACTTATGGAAATTACCTGATATATCCTTACGGTGCGTTAGAAATAGAAACTCCCGATTCTCTTATTTACAGGGAACTTGCATCCGATATGACCAGATACAATAATTATACACATGGGACAGACCAGCAAACCGTCGGTTATTCTACCAGGGGAAACAGTGATGATTATTTTTATGACGGCGATGTTTCTTTAAACGGCGGAAAAATCTTTGCTATGACTCCTGAAGTCGGTTCTTCTTCGGATGGATTCTGGCCTTTGCAAAGCCGTATTTTTCCTCTTGCCGAGGAGAATCTCGCTCCAAATATTTATTATGCATGGGTTGCAGGCGATTATGTTGCATTAGAAAACACAAATTTTTCTCAACAGTTTTTTCTCCCGGGAGATGTTGTTGAATTTAATGTTTCAATAAAGAATAAAGGTTTGGCTTCGGCTTATAATGTTTCCGTGGAATTAAATTCTCTTAATACTTTTGCAGTTGTTGATGCAAATCTTACTGTAATAGACTCAATTCCAGCCCGGGAATCTGTTGATATATCTACACCGTTTTCATTTACAATATCGAATGATGCGCTTGCCGATGAGAAAATAAAGTTATTGCTTATTTCCAGGACAGAAGGTATAGAAATGTCAAAAGATACGATAGAAATTATCGTGGGCATACCTGAATATGCTTTTCAGGATACTGCGGATAATCCTTTGGAGAACTGGATTGTAACAAGTACTCCATCAAATCCTAAATGGGAAGCAACTACATCTACATATTTTTCCAGCCCCACTTCTTATACGGATAGTAAATCGGGAAATTATGTTGATAATGCAACAGTTACTATGACAATGAAAAACCAGGTTGATTTATCGGGATTTCACAATCCCCGGCTCAGATTCTGGACCAGGTATGACATTGAAGGTGATTGGGATTACGGGCAGGTTAAAATTTCAACCGATGATGGAGTAACCTGGATTCCTCTCGCGGGTCAGTACACTGAACAGGGCACCGGAAGTTTTCAGCCGGATGGTCAACCTGTTTATGATGGTAACAGGCTTGACTGGGTCTATGAAGATATAAACCTTGCAAGTTATTCTTCTAACCAGATTAAATTAAGATTTGAATTGAAAAGCGATGACTATGTTAATCGCGATGGCTGGTATATAGATGATATCGCCATAGTTAGGTACGACATATTACCTGTAGAGTTAAACTCGTTCACAGCAAATCTTTCAGAAGATAAAGTTTATCTTAGCTGGTCTACGGCAACGGAGTTAAACAATAATGGTTTTGAAATTGAGCATGCGTTGTTGAAAGAAAAAGGGAAAGAAAATCTTCTGTACAGAACCATTGGTTTTGTTAAAGGGCAAGGTAACAGCCAGGAAACTTCGAATTATAGTTTTGTAGATAAATTTCCCGAGAGAGGAATATCTTATTACAGGCTTAAGCAAATTGATTTTAACGGTGATACTAAATTTTTCGGACCGGTTTCGGTCGAGTATTCCGGGGTTCTTGATTATGAACTATCTCAAAACTTTCCCAATCCATTTAATCCGTCTACTAAAATAAGCTTTTCTATTCCTAAAACCGGTCACGTAACGCTTAAGGTTTACAACGTTCTTGGGATTGAAATTGCAAGGTTATTAAATAATTATATTGAAGCCGGCAAA
Organism: Ignavibacteria bacterium GWC2_36_12; assembly: GCA_001802795.1. Lineage (GTDB taxonomy): Bacteria > Bacteroidota > Ignavibacteria > Ignavibacteriales > Ignavibacteriaceae > RBG-16-34-14. The sequence continues at coordinate 40,010 of MGZZ01000114.1, forward strand.
CACTCAGTTGATTTTTCAACGGAATCATTGGAAAATAAAATCGGGGCAGGTGTCTATTTTTACACTTTAACTGCTGGCAATTTTACTCAAACAAAAAAGATGATAATTTTAAAATAAAGAACCAATAAGATATTTTATTTAATTATGCTCTCCAGTTCACGAAAAGAGTTTATATAATAATCAGCCTTTTCGTTCATTAATATTTTTTTACTTCTGTAGCCGTATAATGCAGCGCAGGTTAAAGAACCGGCATTTTTACCACAGGTAATGTCAAGCTCAGTATCTCCAACCATTAAAGTTTCGCCTGATTTTATTCCAAGATATTTACAGATTTTCAACAAAGGTTCCGGGTTTGGTTTAACAAGAATATTTGGGCGGCGTCCCATTATTTCATCAAAGTAATTTTTTAAGTTGAAATGCCCGATAATTTTTTCTGCCTGGTCCTGTGTTTTTGTTGTTAAAAGAGAAATGTAAAAATTGTCCCGTTTCAGTGATGATAAGGTTTCTTCAACAAACGGGTAAAGTTTAGAGTGATCAATAAAATCGAAATAATGTCCCTTATAAATTTTAATAAAATGTTCCATGTCGGTAACATTAATTTTCAAATCTCTGAAGATGTCGATAAAATGATGACCAATCCTGGTTTTGAAATCATTTTCCGATACCGCGTTATTAATATTTAGCTGTCGTAGAGTTTTTAAAGTTGAATTAAATATTGTGCGGAATGAATCAACGAGGGTTCCATCAAGATCGAAGCAAATATGCCTGATGATTTTAATCACACTTTTCCTTTCCGATATAAACCAAATTTTTTATTGCATTATAATATTTTATCAATTACTATTGATTCCTCGAATTTTTTTTATGTATTTTTTATCTGCCTTTAGAACTTTCTTACACCTTCTTTTGTTTTTGAGGTACCCGGGTTATCAGTAGTGTTATTTTTTATCTTTAATAAAGGGCGTTTCTAAAAAATATCACTGGTATACTTTTAGCAATGGCAACTAAAAAACTTATAACCACATAAAGGAGTAACAAAAATATGAAAAATCTGATCTATACTTTTTCTCTTTTTTTCTTAATTGCTACCGGGTATGTAGATTTAACCCGGGCACAATCCGAGCCAGTACTTTACTTTTGCGAGAGCTACGACAGTGATCTTGGAGAAGTTGGGGTTGCCGACAGGTTTACTACCGGTTATTTAACAGTTATGGTTAAATCGGATTACGCACTCGACCTTGACGAGGTTTCAGTTCAGTTTGATAAATACAACTTCCGAACTGGAAAATTCGAGTATTATAAAAAATTCAGCTATAACGTAGACAGAGATATGAAGTACGTATACTTTGCAAAAAATGAGGATAGCGATTTGAAATTTGAAGAAGCCGGATTTTACAGAGTATTCCTGCTTGACCATAGAGATAAAACTGTTGCCAGTGCTTTAATAGAAATTATAGACTAAAAAGAGCTTTTGAAGCGGTATAATAATATTGTTGTACCGCTTTTTAATTTACCCCCTTTTCACTTCCAACTAATTTCAATTTCTTTAAATTTAGGATTGAGTTCAAAATAATTTATTGTAATAAATTTTAATAAGATGAATACATACTATGATGTTATAATTGTTGGCGGCGGTCCTATCGGTTTAAACTGTGGCATCGAGGCAGTAAAGAGAAATTTAAGTTATCTCATTATTGAAAAAGGATGCCTTGTAAATTCTATCTTTAATTATCCAACCAACATGACTTTCTTCTCAACATCGGAAAGACTTGAGATAGGAGACGTTCCATTCGTATCTCATGGAGATAAGCCAACGCGAAGAGAAGCCCTTGAGTATTACAGACGTGTGAAATCTTCATGGAATCTCAATATAAACACTTATGAAACGGTTTATGAAATAAATGATTCTGCCAAAGGTTTTTTAGTAATGACAAGCAAAGAAAGTTATGAATGTAAGAATGTAATTATTTCAACAGGCTACTACGATAATCCAAACCTTCTTAATGTTCCGGGTGAAAACCTTTCTAAGGTTAAACATTTTTTTGATGAAGCTCATCCCTATGCATATCACAAAGTTATAGTTGCCGGGGCAGGGAATTCGGCAGTTGATGTAGCATTGGAAACATACAGGAGGGGTGCCGAAGTAACTATGGTTGTGCGAGAAATGAAGCTCAAAGACTCGATAAAATACTGGGTAAAACCGGATATTGAAAACCGGATTAAAGAGGGATCAATAAAAGCTTTCTTCAATACCAGTATAACTGGAATCAGGGAAAAGGAAGTCGATTTGAATACCCCTATAGGTAAGCTGACAATTAAGAATGATTTTGTCCTTGCTATGACCGGCTACCATCCTGATTTTGAATTTCTTAAGAAGAATGGAATTGAGTTAACTGGTGAAGATAACTACCAGCCTGTTTTCAATCCTGAAACTTTTGAAACAAATAAAAAGGGGATCTTTTTAGCGGGGGTCGTTTGCGGAGGGATGGATACGGGGAAATGGTTCATAGAAAATTCTCTTTCTCATTCAAAAGATATTTTTGATTATCTTGAAAGAGAAAAAGGGGACTGAACCTCTTTCGTTTGGAATATTGAAAGAATGGAAAAATGGAATATTGGAGGTAAAATTATTCCGCTTATTCCAAAATTCCATTATTCCAACATATGAGCGATTGAATCACACATTATTTAACTTTATTTTAGTATAGTAAGTTGAGAGTTTTTTAAAACTGCGAAAACGGTTTAAAAATTAGATACTCCTCTCGTTAACCCCCTCTGCCAAAAGCGGATTAAGTCAGGGTTTATAACAAAGAACAAGATGGTGCGGTTTCAACAGTTCAAACAATCAACTTTAGTAAACATTAAAACTTAAAATTATGGAGCCTAAGTTATGATAGATAAAATTAAAGAATTGCTTGGCAGTGAAGCGGATTCATTGCTTAGCTATAAAGCAAAATTTCCGAAAGAAAAATTACATCTTCCCGGATCTGATTTTGTGGACAGGATTTTTTCCGATTCAGATAGGAATATTAATGTTCTGAAAAACTTGCAGTGGATTTTCCAGACCGGGAGACTTGCCGGAACAGGTTATGTTTCAATTCTTCCTGTTGACCAGGGAATAGAGCATTCCGCTGGAGCTTCTTTTGCACCAAACCCGGAATATTTTGATCCTGAAAATATTGTTAAGCTTGCAATAGAGGGGGGCTGTAATGCAGTTGCTTCAACTGTCGGCGTGCTTGGAATGATTTCAAGAAAATATGCTCATAAAATTCCTTTCATAGTAAAATTAAATCATAACGAGCTGCTTACTTATCCCAACAAATTTGACCAGATTATGTTTGCTGGAGTAAGGCAGTCGTGGGATCTTGGAGCTGCTGCCGTTGGTGCAACAATTTATTTTGGCTCAGATGAAAGTGCAAGACAGATCGTTGAAGTCAGCGAAGCATTTCAGTATGCGCACGAGCTTGGTCTGGCTACAATTCTCTGGTGTTATTTAAGAAACCCGGAGTTTAAGAAAGATAAAGATTATCATGTTTCAGCCGATCTTACAGGACAGGCTAATCATCTCGGTGTAACTATACAAGCCGATATTATAAAGCAAAAGCTTCCTGAA
>MGZZ01000114.1:43815-54265 GCA_001802795.1 Ignavibacteria bacterium GWC2_36_12
TAAACAAGAGAGCAGGAGGAACGGGACTAATCTCGGGACGTAAGGCTTTCCAGAGACCGATGAGCGAAGGAGTAAAACTGCTGAACACAATACAGGATGTTTATCTTGCAAAAGAGATAACAATAGCTTAATACAAAAAATTAACCCCTCCCGTCTTCCATTTAGTAAAGGAGAGGCGGGCGGGGTTTTTTATTACTTACTTAGCCAGAATCATCTTTTTTGTTTGAGAGAATTTGCCCGCAGTAATTGAGTAGAAATATATTCCGCTTGCAAGACCTGCCTTGCCGTCAGGCAGGTTTGAAGCATCGAAGTTCACCGAATATGTGCCGGCAGATTTATCTTCGTTTATAAGCGTTGCAATTTCTCTCCCTAAAACATCATAAACCTTTAGAGTAACAAATCCGAAACCTGCCTTGCCGTCAGGCAGGTTCGCAATCCGAAATTCAATATTAGTAGTTGGGTTGAACGGATTAGGGTAATTATTTAATAAAAAGTACTCATTAGGTAATTCATTCTTTTCATCAGTAACATTAACTATGTTGCTTAAATCCGCTCTTAATAAAGTGTGAGTTACTCCATTCCAATCGTCTCCCAAAACATAGGCAATTTTATCTTCTTTAAGTATTATCATCTGGTTGAAGTCTGCTTCTATGGTATCTATCTGAATTTCCCAAGTGTTTCCCCCGTCAGTTGTACTTAATATTGTTCCCCTTCCCCCAACCCAGCCATTCAGACTATCTAAAAATTCTATGCACCAAAACGGACCTCCGGGGAAGGGATCTGCTTCCCAGTTTAAACCACCGTCTTCTGTTTTATAAATATATCCTGTTGGGAAAAAATGATTTGTACCTACTGCAAAACCTTTCAGCGAATCTATAAAATATACTCCGTACAACAGGGGTGCCCGCTTATCTTGATATTGCCAATTTTTTCCTCCGTCAGTAGTATTTGCAATTGAGCCTACATCTGTTACATCCGAAATATTACTAACTATCCATCCGAGGCTGTCATTTAAAAAATATAAATCTGTGGGATTTGGAAAGATGGTAATTGTATCACCACCTTTGTTCCATGTATATCCGCCATCAGATGAAAACCAGCGATAATTATTAAGAGCTATAGCATTCTTATTATTAAAAAAATGTATCTGCTCAATTGAACTCTGTAAATTCTCATTTATTTTTGAAGAATCCCAACTATCACCGCCATTTGTCGTTATTAAAATTTTATTTACCTCATATAGTATAAATAAAAAATCAGGTTTGTTTACATATATTCTATAAATATCCCATGCTCCTGTATTAGATATCTTTTTTTCCCAACTTTCCCCTCCATCAGTAGTTCTAAAAAGTTTTTTATAAACTTCTCCACTTGGTTGAATAACCTGCAAAGAAGTATATATCCATCCGGTATCTTTATTTGCAAAAGCTATTCTTGCATAACTGCCTAAAGTATCATTCAATGGAAAAACGGGGTTTATTTTTTCCCAGGTTTGGGCAGAACTACTTTTGATGAATAACAGCAGCAATAAGACTATTTGAATCTTTATGGTATTATTTTTCATATTATCTTCTCATAATATTAGAAATGCGGGATATTTTAATATTCCGCTTTTTTAAATGGTTATTTAGTTAAAACCAGTTTGGCTGATTTTTCAACTATCTGAACACTGCCCGTTGCTCTGAATTTTATACTATAAATGTATATCCCGCTTGAGACGGCTTCACCGTATTCGTTTCTTCCGTCCCAGGTTATTTCATTAAAACCGGCAGGCTGTGAATTAATATTGAATGCTCTTACTTCTCTTCCCAGTAAATCAAATATTTTTAGTCCAACAGATGATTCCTTTGGAAGTAAATACTTTATTGTAGTAGCCGGATTGAAAGGGTTGGGGTAATTCCCAAGCAACTGATATTCAGATAGTATTTGTGAATCAGTTATATCCTGATCAATAGCTATTTTCGCAAACATTAAAGTTCCGCCTGGTTGAACTTCTATATCAGCCAGAAAGTATTTAGTTAAAGTACCTTGAATAATTAAGGTAGCATTATTTTCGATAACTATTTTTTTTCTGTCCCCAATGAACAAGAAAGCATAACTTGTTACTGTTACGCCTGGCTTAATATAAGTGTTCCCGTTCACATATTTTATTCCGTTCCATGAAGTACTTGATGTTATGTTTCCGCTTAATAAGCTGCTTGGATGTGATGGGGTTGGATTAATACGTTCATTAAAAAAGCCTCTGTTATAAAAAGCTTTTCCAAGTGAACTTAAGTGAGCTTCACCATATATAGCCTGATCTGCTTTCATAACATAAAATACGTGTTCAGGGGGAATGGTGGAATTATTTGCGTAATTAAAGGATTTAAGTAAAAGCTTGTGTACAATATCTCTGTTCATATCACCATAATTTTGCAAATCCATCATGGTAGATGCCCAAAGAGTTCCTCCTATATAATCAAACCAATACCAATAGTTTGGATATATATAAGAAGCATTTAGTGTTCTCCCATACCAAGTTTCTCCATTTCCATCCCATGGAAAAACTTTATCCTGTTGAAATAAAGACATTGATCTTCTGTAACTCACAGCCATATAATCTGCGATACCCTCACCTAATAAATGTTCTTGCGTACCAACTTGAAATGCTCCAACCATTAATGCGTCATGTAAAGCATGTGTATATTCATGTAAAACTGCATCCTGATCTTCCGCAGCATCAATCCCATAATCCCCGAAAATAAGATATTGGTACGAGGGATCGTACCATGAATTGTCAGCAGTTGTACCATGAGCATCAAAGCGAATGTAATTATATCCATTCCATTGTGGGGAAAATCCTAAGGAACTAACATATTGTCTTTGTGCATCAATAAAATAGTATGCATTTGTTTCTTCAAATCCCGGCTGACTTCTGTTATATAAAAAGGAAGATGTAGAATTTGTTACCGGTGTGGTATTTGGATATTCAAGGTCCTCAGATCTTGCATAACTTCCTTGCAAACGGTATAAACCACCACTTGGTGGATTAAGATTAGGAAGAGAAACTATATCATATGCACCTTGGAGAGCCTGGTAATCAGTATTGTTTTGATCTGTTAGTGACGTATTTTGTAAAGCTGTAATTGGGTCTGGCTTAAAAACTTTACCTGTACCAATATCATACAATCGTACATCCTTATAATCTAACACTTCACCTGAAACAGCATCAACTAATATTTCCCACGTACCCTTTGGTTCACTTGCAGAAAAATTTATTTTCCAGATTAAATGTATTTGATAAAGTGAATCTGGAAAAATATAAAGTTCTACTTTTGGTTCTGCGGCTAATGTTTGTTTATTTAGTTTAATTTTAAGCTTTGCATTCGATATAGCATCATCTTTAGTAATATTAGCTATAGTGCTTGTTTTATCATCAATCGGTATACAGCCATTTGCTACAGTTTCAACCTGATTTTTATCATTTATGCTTACAATTGTTTCAGAACCATATACCGGAATCCCTTTATAAATTTGGATGAAACCAGCATGTTTACCCCCAGGACTTTCAATTACTTCAAGGAGTTTTAAATCTGATATTTTTGTTATTCCAAAAATATCCTTGTTCTCTTGTAAAAATTGACGTGCAACTTCTTCAGCGCTTCCTGTATAAACTTTTTTATCTGTGCTATACATAACTTCAGCAACATTTGTTATTGTATTTACGCGAAGATTATCTCTGAAGTCATATGAATCAGTTTTATGCCTTTGAGCTAAAGTAGCATTACTTGGTAATAAAACTATTACCAGTGACCAAAACAAAAATAAATAAAGAGTTTTTTGTCTCATTTCTTCCTCCCTTTTTCTTGATTTTGTTAATTAAAGTAACACACACATAGTGTATCACTTTAAAGACACTTGCTATTATTCTTTTGATTTCTAAATTAAATAATTGGCATCTGTAGATTTGTGGAAAAAGAATTGAGTTGGAAAAAGGGATTAGTAAAATTATTTCATTACTTACTTTTCCCATGCCCCTCTCCCCGCAAAATTATAATACTTTTCTGCTTTAGCAAATGAACTAATATTAAGAAAATCTATAATCATAAAACCCCTTGCCATTTCAACTACGAACTAAAATAAAATTTCTCTGAGAGTCAATACAGCGGTTATTATTGTTTGAGAGAAATGACATCTTTTCCGCCAGAGGCGGACAAGCAAAAAAATGTCATCTCTGAATCATTTCAGAATCCCTATTTTAGTTCCAGCAAATAATCTGCAATCTTTCCAAGGTCTTTAACATCGATATTGCTGAATGGGGGCATTATCATACCGGGGAATTGCTCTTCATACTTCTGGAATCTTTCTGTGTCTGAAAAAGAAGATGGATTACGCAGATAACTAATTAATTTATCCCTGCCCCAGTATTCTGAAACATTGTGAAGCGAAGGACCCATCTTTGTTCCCTGAAGTTCTGTCCCGTGACAGGTAGTACAGCTTAATTTGCTCATAAGCTCTTTAGCAGAAATATTCTGTGACGACATATCAGTTTGCGGTACAGTGGAGTTAACCGGTGAATTTGTTGTTGTCTCTTCTTTAGTAATCCTGGAAAGTATAAACAATAAAATGAATAATCCTAAAAAAGCAGCTACCCAAATTTGAGGTTTAGTCATTGTTACCTCTCTCTTTTATTCAATTTCAAATGAGGCATTTACAACTGCCGTAATTTCTTTTTCAATTGAACTAAGATCATTAATTCCGTAATCGGAAATCATGTTTGAAAGCCTGGGAGTAATCTGCAGAACCCCCATCCTTGCGCTTCTCATTGGACCAAGTTCTCTTCCCGTAGCCTCGGCAATCTTTTGCGCACGTATCATTGCATCTTTGGAAGCGGCTGCCTGGATTTCTATTTTCAGGTCGGCAAGTTTTGTATAATGATATTCAGGCATTTCGACGTTAAAATTCACACCTCTTTCAATCAAAGAAGGTATATCAAGCGAAATCTCTTTTATTTTATTTACATCTGTAGATTTTATTTCTATTCGCTGGCTGTAATTGTAAGCGATTATTCTTCCTGTCTGGTAACCGCTCGAACCGATTTCATATACAGGATAACTGTTTATTGTAAAAAACTCGATTTTATCTTCAGGAAAACCTTTTGCTGCAAGATATGAAACAAGAGTGGGTTTTTGTTTCAGCAGTTCTCTGTACGTACCTTCAGCTGTAATATATTGTGCGGAAATAGTTCCTCTAAGTACTCCGAGATCAGAAGTAATTTCATTTTTTGCGGAGCCCGTAACATTTATTGTCTGGTTAGAACTGTAATTCGATTTCCATGTGGAAGTAAAAATTAACGAGCAAATTATTAATGATACGGCGATTATAACGGAAGGAATAAAATGGTCCTTATTCATAGAGGTATTTTCCTTCTCTAAAAATTTAGTATTTTGATTATAAACATATTAAAAAAGACATCATCGGACAACCGCTTAAATGAAAAAGACAAACAGATTAATTAAGGAAAAAAGCCCTTACCTGCTTCAGCATGCTTATAACCCGGTTGATTGGTATTCCTGGAGCGACGAAGCATTTAACAAAGCCAGGCAGGGAGATAAACCGGTTTTTCTTTCGATAGGATATTCGACTTGCCATTGGTGCCATGTAATGGAGAAAGAATCTTTTGAAGATGAAGAAGTTGCGAAGCTGATGAATGATACGGTCATATCAATTAAGGTTGATAGAGAAGAAAGACCCGACATAGATGGAATTTATATGTCTGTTTGCCAGATGATGACCGGCAGTGGTGGTTGGCCATTAACAATCATTATGACTCCTGATAAAAAACCTTTCTTTGCCGGGACATATTTTCCGAAAGAAAGTCGCTATGGAAGAACCGGGATGAAAGATTTAATTCTCCAGGTTAAACAATTATGGAAAACGAAAAGAGAGGAATTGTTAAAATCATCGGAGAAGATTTCTTCAGCATTAATGTCTTCATCTTCATTTACAGATGGTAATCCTCTTAATGAAGATGTTTTCAAGACAGCTTATAAAGAATTTGAAGAAAGATTTGATGAGGAATTCGGAGGATTTGGCAATGCGCCAAAGTTTCCGACGCCGCATAATTTAATGTTCCTGTTAAGATATTGGAAAAGGTATGGAAATGTCAAAGCACTTGAAATGGTTGAGAAAACTCTCATTGAAATGAGAAAAGGTGGAATTTATGATCACATCGGTTTTGGTTTCTGCAGGTATTCAACCGACCGGGAATGGCTCGTCCCCCATTTTGAAAAAATGTTATATGACCAGGCACTTCTTGTTATGGCTTATTCGGAAGCTTACCAGTCTACAAAGAAAAACTTTTATAAGGAAACTGCAGAGGAAATTCTCACTTACATAATGCGTGATATGACTTCTGACGAGGGGGGTTTTTATTCTGCTGAAGATGCCGACAGCGAAGGCGAAGAAGGGAAGTTTTATTTATGGACAACAGATGAAATAAAAGAAATACTTGGTAATGATTCCGAAATCTTTATTAAGTTTTTTAACGTTGAGAAAGAAGGGAACCTGCCTGATGGCGAGGCAGGCCTTATCGATTCTGTTCACAATACCAGGAGTGATAAAAATATTCTTCATATTAAAAAGGGGCTTTCCGAATTTGCTGTTGAAAATGACATTGATGAGAAAGAATTTAAAAAGATGCTGGAAAATGGAAGACAAAAACTTTTTGAGGTAAGAGAAAAAAGAATTCACCCTTATAAAGATGATAAAATCTTAACGGATTGGAATGGACTAATGATTTCTGCTTTTTCTAAAGCAGCACAGGTGTTCGGCAAAAATATCTATTCTGATTATGCGGTTAAAGCCGCCGACTTTATTTTGTTGAAAATGTTTGATGCCGGGGGAAGACTTTTACATCGTTTCAGGGAAAGTGATGCAGCAATCTTTGCAAACGTTGATGATTATGTTTTTTTTACGGCAGCGTTGCTCGATCTTTATGAAACTACTTTTGAAGTAAAATATCTCAAACAGGCATTAAGGTTAAATGACGATCTCATCGAACACTTTTGGGATGAAGAGAGAGGGGGATTTTTCTTTACTCCCGGTTATGGAGAAAAATTAATTACAAGACAAAAGGAAATTTACGATGGTGCAATTCCATCAGGAAACTCGGTAGCAATGTTAAATCTTTTAAGGATTGCACGGATAACAATGAACAATAGTTTTGAGGAAAAAGCAGATAAAATTAACAGGGCATTCTCCAGGCAAATCGGCAAGTATCCTGCGGGTTTCACACAGTTTTTAGTTGGGCTTGATTTTGCTATCGGACCTTCTTATGAAATAATTTTGACAGGTGAAAAAAATACTAAGGAGGCAGGTCTGTTTCTTTCTATAATTGAAGATAGATTTATTCCCAACAAAATTATCTTATTTATTTCGTCAGCCGAAGATCCAATCAATAAAATAATACCATATCTTATTAATTACGAAGTGCAGGAGGAAAAAATTACAGTGTATGTCTGTGAGAATTATACTTGCAACCTCCCTGTGAGCGACGCTGGAGAGTTAAAAAAAGCAATATATTAACTAAACTTTTTATTTTAATTCAAATTGATATTACTTAATTTTGTTTTTGTATTTTAAAGTAAAAAGTAATCAAGGAGAAATCTGCAACAGGAAAGCAAGCTCGTACAATCTTTAGTAAGAGAAGTACAATCCGGTAAAAGTTCTGCGTTTGAACAACTTTATAGGACTCACGTAAGCAGAATCTACACTTTTGGTTTAAAATTCTTTGAGCACAACAAAAACGCAGCCGAAGAGTTAACCAAAAGAGTTTTTGTAACTGCCTTTGAACAGATAAATGCTTACCCGGAAAGGGAAACTTTTATTTTATGGCTAAGAATGATAGCTGTTTATGAGGTGAGGAAAGAGGACATTGAGAAGTTAATTGAGTCGCATGAAGCCGGAGCAGTTGAAGAAGCCATTTTTTCACTTCCGGTGGAAGAAAGAATTACTTTTATTCTACACGATGTTGATAAACTGCAAAACGAGGAAATTACATTAATAACTAAAGATTCTATTGAGCATATAAACATTGAACTGTCCCGTGCACGAAAATTTATGATGGATAAACTTAAAGTCAGAAGATTAGATGATCTCGATTATAAAGTTACTTTCCTTCCTCAAAAAATTGAACCGGGACCTGAATTGTGGAATACCATTTTTAACACGATAAATAAAACCGAGCCAGAAAAGCCTGAAGACGAAAAAAGTATCGGTAAAAAATTAATGGGGTTGTTCAAAAAGAAAAGTTGAGCTACAATTTCTTTTTTGGTTTATGAAGATGTGAACTCTGTCCAAAGAATACTTCAGCAGCTTCCATAAGAGTTTCAGATAAAGTAGGATGAGGATGTATAGTTAGCTTTAAATCTGTTGCATTAGCTCCCATTTCTATAGCAAGCACACCTTCGGCTATTAGTTCACCTGCACCGGGTCCGCAGATTCCTACTCCTAATATTCCTTCTGTATCAGGATCGATAATTAATTTTGTAACACCGTCAGAACGTCCGAGCGTTGTAGCTCTCCCTGAAGCTGCCCAGGGAAATTTCGCCACTTCATATTTTATATTCTGCTCTTTGGCTTGCATTTCTGTTAAACCAGCCCAGGCAATCTCCGGATCAGTAAAAACAACAGCAGGGATTGCGAGTGGTTCAAATGTTACTTTCTTTCCGTGAATAACTTCTACAGCTGTTCTTCCTTCATGCGAAGCTTTATGAGCAAGCATCGGTTCACCGGCAATATCGCCAATTGCATAAATGTTCGCATCGTCAGTTTTCATTTGCTTGTCAACTTTTATCCAACCACGTTCATTAACTTTTACATTTGTATTTTCCAGACCTAATCCTTCGGTAGTCGGCTTTCTTCCAATAGACATCAGCACATAATCATAAGTTTCGTTTGTGGTTTTTCCTTCCTTATCCTGAATCTTAACCTGTATTCCGCTTTTTACTTCCTTAAGCTCGGTTACTTTTGATTCGAGCATAACCTTTTCATAACTCTTTTCAATTCTTTTAGCAAGATAAGAAACAAGATCTCTATCGGCACCGGGAAGTAATCCCGGCATCATTTCAACCACAGATACTTTTGTTCCCAATGCTGCATAAACGGAACCGAGCTCAAGCCCGATATAACCACCACCGATTACTAAAAGGCTCTTGGGAATTTCCGGTAAATCGAGAGCTGTAGTTGAGTTCAGCAATCTTTCGCTTTTAATATCGAGAGATGGAATAGTTGCAATGACAGAGCCGGTAGCAATAATAGCATTTTCAAATTTATGTTCTTCCGTTTTGCCGTCAGCTTTTTCAATTTTTAGAGCAGATGAGTTTATGAATGAGGCTCTGCCCTGTATATAATTTATTTTCTTTGCTTTTAAAAGTTGTCCCAATCCGCCAGTCTGTTTCCCAACGACTTCGTTTTTCCATTCTCTTAACCTGTCGAGATTTATTTTTGGTTTGGAGAATTCCAGTCCCCACTCTTTTGCCTCCTCAGTTTCATTAATAAGTTTGGCGATATGAAGCAATGCTTTTGAGGGAATGCAGCCCCTGTATAAACAAACTCCGCCGGGATTTTTTTCTTTATCAATTAAAGTAACATTCATTCCAAGATCGGCGGCTAAAAATGCTGCGGCGTAACCTCCGGGACCGCCGCCAATTACAGTAACTTGTTTGTCGCTCATCAATTACCCTTCTTTCAAAAGCTTCATAGGATTCTGAAGAACCTCGCAAACCCACCTTAAGAAACGCGCAGCATCGGCTCCGTCAATCACGCGATGATCGTACGAAAGTGATAATGGTAGCATAAGACAGGGCTCGAAGTTTTTCCCATTATAAACAGGCTCATAACTACCTTTGGATACACCCAGGATTGCAACTTCGGGAGAGTTAACAATTGGAGTGAAAGATGTTCCTCCAATGCCGCCGAGATTGGTAATTGTAAAACAAGCTCCCTGCAGATCGTCCAGCGAAACTTTTTTGTTCCGGGCTTTTTCTGCCAGAATATTTATGCCGCTTGTAATTTCTGCTAAGTTTTTTCTATCTGCATGCTTTAAAACAGGAACAATTAATCCGTGTTCAGTATCAACAGCAATTCCAATATTATAATATTTTTTGTATATGATTTCTTTCTTTTCCAGATCTATACTTGAGTTAAATTGCGGAAATACCTTCAAAGCAGATGCACAAACTTTAGCAAGTATAGACGTCATCGTTAATTTATCTTTCGGATCTTTTGCTTTTTGATTCAGTTCTTTCCTGAGTTTTTCAAGTTCGGTTATATCTGCTTTATCATGCTGTGTAACATGTGGTATTGTTGCCCAGGCATAACTTAAATGTTCAGCAGTTTTCTGTCTTACATTACTTGTAGGTTTTATTTCAACTTCTCCGAACTTCGAGAAATCGGGAAGTTCTTCTTT
>MGZZ01000114.1:54276-62015 GCA_001802795.1 Ignavibacteria bacterium GWC2_36_12
TTTTTTGCATAAGCTTTTACATCAGACATTGAAATCCTGCCTGAAGGACCTGTGCCGGGGACATCTTTAATGTTGATGCCAATTTCTCTTGCCAATCTTCTTACGGAAGGTGCGGCTGGTGCAGATCCTCTTGTAATCGGGGGCTGATCAGAAGGTTCGGTTGTATAAGCCGCCTGGCCTTTTTCTTTTTCTAAAGGTAATTCTCTCTCCTTTTTTGTCTCGGATTTCTGTTCGGCATTATCTTCTTTTTTAACAGGCTTTGCTTCTTCTTTTACTTCAGTTCCGGAAGACTCAACTTTTATAATTACCTGCCCAACATTTGCCTTCTCTCCAGTTTTGACTAAAACTTCTACTATCTTTCCGCTTACATTTGAAGGAACTTCCACAGTAGCCTTATCTGTTTCTATTTCAATTATGCCTTGTTCTTTCTCGATTATATCGCCTTCTTTAACGAGCACATTAGTTATTTCTGCAGATTCAATATTTTCTCCAAGTTCAGGTAAGGTCATCTCAACGATCGAACCTTTTTTCGAAACAGGTTTTTCAGTTTTCTGCGGTTTGAATTCTTCGGCAGGCTTTTCTTCTTTCTTCTCTTTACTCTCTGATTTTGTTTCTTCTTTAGTCTCAGAAGTTGTCTCTTCAGGCGCGGTTTTTCCGTCACCATCTTCATCAACCATAATCAAAACCTGCCCTACTTTAACTTTTTCCCCTATCTTAACGAGGACTTCTTTAACAACGCCTTCAAACGAAGAAGGAACTTCTATAGTTGCTTTATCTGTTTCAATCTCTATAATAGCCTGTTCTTTTTCGATCTTGTCACCCGGTTTAACCAGAACATTAATTATGTCTGCCGATTCAATGTTCTCTCCAAGTTCGGGTAACTTAAATTCCTTTGACATTTTTATCCTTATCTGAACTTTATTTTTTAAGAAATCATAGGATTAGGTTTTGAAGGATTTATCTTGAGATCTTTAATTGCTTTTTCAACAGTTGACAATTCTATGCTTCCTTCATTCGCAAGAGCATATAATGCAGCCAGCACAATGTGTTTAGCATCTACCTCGAAGAAATCTCTTAACTCCGCACGCCCTTCGCTTCTGCCGAATCCATCTGTTCCAAGAGAATAAAGCGGACGCGGAAACCATTTTGAAATTGAATCCGGAAGTGCTTTAACATAATCGGAAGCTGAAACAAAAACACCTTTTTCATTTTTCAGAATGTTTTGCAGATATGATTCTTTAGGCTTTGAGCCGGGATGAAGAAGGTTCCATCTTTCAGCATTCAATGCATCTCTTCTCAGTTCTTTATAACTTGTAACACTCCAGACGTCTGCTGCAACTTTGTAATTTTCTTCAAGTATCTGTTGTGCTTTGATTACTTCGTTAAGAATTGTTCCGCTGCCCATAAGTTGTGCGTGAAGTTTGTAGCTTTTCTTATCCGAAGGTTTAAACTTGTACATTCCTTTCACTATACCTTCTTTAGTTCCTTCCGGCATAGGAGGCATAGCATAATTTTCATTCATAATAGTTAAATAGTAATAAACATTTTCCTGCTCTTCGTACATTCTTCTAATACCATCTTTGATAATTACTGCCAACTCAAAAGCGAAAGCCGGATCATAGGTAACAAGATTTGGCAGCGTGTATGCAAGCAAGTGACTGTTGCCATCCTGGTGCTGCAAACCTTCACCGTTAAGTGTCGTTCTGCCTGCTGTTCCACCCAAAAGAAATCCTTTACAGCGCATATCACCTGCAGCCCATACAAGATCGCCAATCCTTTGCATACCAAACATTGAATAGTAAACAAAAAACGGAATCATATTTATTCCATGAGTCGCATAAGCTGTTCCTGCAGAAATAAAAGAAGACATTGAGCCCGCTTCTGTTATTCCTTCCTCAAGGATTTGTCCATTAACTGCTTCTTTATAGTAGAGCAGACTTTCTTTGTCAACAGGTTCATAAAGCTGACCAACGTGAGAATAAATACCGACCTGCCTGAATAAAGCTTCCATACCGAAAGTTCTTGCTTCATCAGGAACGATTGGAACAATCAGTTTACCGATCTCTTTATCTTTAAGAAGCTTTGCAAGTATTCTTACAAAGACCATAGTTGTTGAAACTTCTCTTCCTTCGGTTCCTTTGTAAAATTCTTCAAAGATTTCTTCGGATGGTGCTTTTATAGGTCCGGCAGTTACTCTTCTTGCAGGAATAAACCCGCCGAGGCTTTCTCTTCTTACTTTAAGATATTTCATTTCATCGCTGTTTTCCGACGGCTTATAAAAAGGTGTAGAAGCAACGTCATCATCGGAGATAGGAATTCCGAATCTTGTTCTGAATTCTTTCAATTCTTCTTCATTCAGTTTTTTCTGTTGATGTGTTATGTTCTTTCCTTCACCGCTTTCACCGAGACCATAGCCTTTAATAGTTTTTGCAAGGATTACCGTTGGAGAACCTTTATGATCAACTGCAGCTTTATAAGCAGCATAAACTTTTTCAGGATCATGACCTCCGCGTTTCATTTTTTGCAGCTGCTCATCAGTGAAAGTAACTGCCATGTCTTTAAGATCATCCTGGAAAAAATGCTCGCGGATATATTCGCCTGTTTCCACAGAAAATTTCTGGTACTGCCCGTCAACGATTTCTCCCATTCTTTTTACAAGCTTTCCTTCTTTATCTTTTTCGAGTAGAGGATCCCAATCACCTCCCCAGATAACTTTAATAACATTCCATCCTGCGCCGCGGAATATTGCTTCAAGCTCCTGTATTATTTTACTGTTGCCGCGTACAGGTCCATCCAGCCTTTGCAAGTTGCAGTTTATTACAAATATCAGGTTATCGAGCTTTTCCCTTGAAGCGAGAGTAATTGCGCCCAAAGTTTCCGGTTCGTCTGTTTCGCCGTCGCCTAAAAAAGCCCATACGTGATTATCGCTTCTCTTTTTTAAACCTCTGTCCTCGAGATACCGGTTAAACCTTGCCTGGTATATCGACATAATGGGACCCAATCCCATTGATACTGTAGGGAATTCCCAGAAATCCGGCATTAACCATGGATGCGGATAAGAAGAAAGACCTCCTCCAGGTTTAAGTTCTCTTCTGAAATTTTTAAGCTGTTCTGTTGTAAGCCTTCCTTCAAGGAAAGCTCTTGCATAAATACCGGGCGAAGCGTGTCCCTGGAAATATATCTGGTCGCCGCTACCGCTTTCTCCTCTTCCTTTAAAGAAATGATTAAAGCCAATTTCATAAAGAGTAGCTGCGGAAGCATAAGTTGAAATATGTCCTCCGATGCCGCTTTCCTGCTTATTGGCACCAACCACCATTGCCATTGCATTCCATCGGATGAGGCTCTTTATTCTTCTTTCTATTTCCCTGTTGCCGGGGAAGGGTGATTGTTTTTCGCGAGGTATTGTATTGATGTAAGGAGTGTTTGCCGAGAATGGCATTTCAACTCCGGCTTTATGTGCTCTTATATGCAATTGCTGAAGAAGTTCTCTTACTCTTTCCGGTCCGCCGTGTTCAAAAACATAATCTAATGAGTATAACCATTCGCGGGTTTCAATATCTTTTATTTCCTGATCCGCCGATTTTCCGTTTTTCATTTTCTTTTTACCTTTTCCCGCTTTTGGCGGGGTCTTGTCTTGTTAACTCTGCTATAAGTTTCTACATCTTTCAGTTTTAAGAGATAAATCTTGTTAAAACTCTTAAAATCGAATTTCTCAGAGGTAAAATTTGTTGTAAATAGAAAGATAATCTAATCGTTTTGGGATAGAAACTCAAGGAAGAGAGGGTTCATATGGTTAATGTTATATTCATTTCAAATATTTATCAAACCACATCTTCCTCATTTCATCAACTTCTTTTCTATGTTTTTTGAGATAGTGATCCCCTTCTTCAAAAAGCTTTAATTGATATTCAATTTTCAGTTCATCAAATTTTTTAGCTAATTCGATAGTTTGTTCAAGCGGAACAGTTTCATCACTTTTGCCATGCATTAAGAGATACGGAATTTTTGGAAGCTTATCAACAAAATTTATAATTGTTCTTTCTTCGAGCTTCTTCTCAAAATTTTCTTTACCGAGCATTTTTTCATAAATGGAATTTCGATTATCACTTGTCATTACATAATCTTTAAAGTTGGAAATAGCTCCAACCAGAACAGCGCACAAGAAGTTTGGATTTTTAAGTAATGTAAGATAAGTCATCATACCTCCCCGGCTCCAGCCTTCAATTCCCCATTTTTCTCTGTCAGCAAATTCAAGTTCATCTGCAAGAGGAATAAGATTCAGAATATCATTAACATCACTTCCGCCGAGTTCTTCTTTTCCCTCACCACCCGCATTACCTCTGTATTGAGAAGCAAAAACAACATAACCCCAGCTTGCAATTTGTCCAAACATGCCGCTTGCCGTAAACTTATCAATTGCTCCTTTATTTTCATATCCGCCCCTGTTCCAGATTATGCATGGGAATTTCTTCCCCTCGTTCTCTTTTTTATAAGCAATGTATCCTTTTACCTTTAAGCCACTTGCCTTGCCTGCCTCATCAGCAGACATTCCGGCAGGCAGGTCTGATAAGTATGTTATTCTTTCAACAGTAGTTTTCTCATAAACATCTTTTCCCCATCCGCTAATAAGCATTTTTGTTTGGGTTTCATTCAGTTCAATCTTTTCTCTTTCAATAAATTTGCCGTTACTCATATTTATTTAATGTTTTTTGATAGCCTTGTTTGCAGATGAAAAAAATTTGTAAGTTTGAAATCTAATTTTCTCCGAAATGCTAATGGTATTAAGACTTGTGTGAAAATTCAGAATTGGAGTGGTAGTCGCAACCTTCAGGTTGCGTTTTATACTAAGATTTCGCAGGCTGAAGCCTGCGGCTACCGCCGTTTTATAATTATCACATAACCTCCATTCCTTTCGGAAGAGTTTTTCGAACAATAATAAAGTTACGGAAAAAAATTCAGTGGCTAAAAAGAAACCAATTAAACACATTGGAAAATCGCATCAGGTTAAAACGGGAATAAAACCTCTATACCAGGCTATAGCTGTAATTGCAGTCCTGGCATTAGTAATTTTTCTCGTCTTTCCTGACTTGTTAAAGAAAAACAATGCTGACGATGAATATCACTTCAAAAAGGAAGGGGAACTTACTTTTTATTCTACTGATAATGAAAAGAAAGCTACGATAGATATTGAAATAGCAGACAACGATTTTGAGAGACAGCTTGGATTGATGAAAAGAAAAAGTATGGAAGAAAAACAGGGGATGCTTTTTATTTTTCCTTTTGAGAGTATGCAGTCATTCTGGATGCGCAATACTTTAATTTCGATCGATATGATTTTTGTAAATATTCAAAAAGAAATTGTTACAATTCATAAAAACACAAAAATCTTATCAGATCAATCTTATCCTTCCACAAAGCCTGCAATTTATGTTATTGAAGTAGTTGCCGGATTTACGGATAAGTTTAACATTAAAGAAGGGGATAAGATAAGCTGGATGGATACTAAACTGTGACGTTGAAGAATCCGATAATTGAAAAATTTAAAGATTACAAGATTTAAAAATTCTGGGGTAATCTTTCAATCTTGTAATTTTGTAATTTTTAAGTTTTCGACCCATACAATTCTTCCTCAACAATTTCACAAATGATGTGCGCAACAGTAATATGCCCTTCCTGGATTCTCTGAACATTAGAAGAAGGAATTATGACTGATTGATCTATAATTGATTTGATTTTGCCGCCATTGCCACCCAAAAAGGCAATCGTCTTCATTCCTTTAGATTTTGCCATTTCAATTGCTTTTATAACATTCACAGAATTACCACTTGTAGAAATCCCTAATAGAACATCTCCTTTATTTCCAAGTCCTTCGACACCTCTTGCAAAAACATTATCAAAACCAATATCGTTTCCTCCGGCAGTTAAATAAGAAGTATCGGTCGTTAAAGCAATTGCAGGTAAAGCAGGACGTTTAATTTTGTGACTAAGTCTTATAATCAACTCAGCAGCAATATGCTGGCAATCTGCAGCGCTGCCTCCGTTTCCACATAAAAGAAGTTTGTTCCCGTTCTTAAATGCTTTAACTATAAGGTCGGCAGCAGACATAATATCACCCGAACATTCTGAAAGTATTTTTAATTTTGTTTCAGAACTTTCAGTGAGTGAATCGGCAATAAATTTCTTTTTATCCAAGTTTATAGATTGTTCCAGGAAAGTTAAACAAACATCGGTTTATTAATATGAACGGCATCGGCAAAATCTTTGATCATGTCCCAGTTGTTTTCGTTTTCAAAAAAATTGCCCGTGACAATTATTTTCGCTCCGCTTTCAATTTTTTGCCTGGCAGCAATGGGAGTCTTTATTCCGCCGCCGACAATAACCGGGAGGGAACACAAACTAGAAACTCTTTTTACCATCTCATCAGGCACAGTGTTTTCAGCACCGGATCCCGCTTCGAGATAAATAAACTTCATCCCAAGGTACTCTGCGGCTAAAGATGTTGCTGCTGCTATTTCCGGCTTATTTCTCGGGATTGGCAGGCTCCCGTTCATATACTGTGCAGTTGTAGTTACTCCCGATTCAATTAATATGTACCCTGTTGGAATTGGCTCAATGCCGGCTTCTTTTATTAAAGGTGCCGCAATCACATGCTTGCCTATCAGGTGTTCGGGATTTCTACCGCTTACAACCGAGATAAAAAGAATTGCGTCTGCTGCGCCCGATACCTGGTGTACACTTCCCGGGAATATTATTACAGGAACCTTTGTACTTTGCTTTACTTTTTTAATAAAGAGTTCAAAATTGTTATTCAGCATTAAGCTTCCCCCGACCAAAAATCCGTCAACACCTGCTCTTTCGCAATATTTTACAAATTCAGTCAGGCGATCCACACTAATCTTATCTGGGTCGAGAAGAACAAGGTAGGCTGCCCCCCTGGAGTTAATGGTATTGAGAAGGTAATTATATATTTTCATTAAAAGTCTGCTTTACAATGTTTGAATATATAAATTTTGGTTTTTAGAAGAAAGGAAATGTATCATTTAGCAACACATATTAATTAAAAAAATAATGGAAAACTAACAAAAAACTATTCACTATCATCAAGGAAATATTTATTTTAATGCCGCTCTAAATAACGTTACTGACTTACTAAAGATTACCGAATGGGTAAAATTATTGCTGTCGCCCTGCCGAAGGGAGGCGTAGGGAAGACCACAACTGCTGTTAATCTTTCTTTTGCTTTCGCATTAAAAAAGAAGAAAACACTTTTGATTGATCTTGATCCTGCAGGCTCCTGTTCAGCCTCGCTTAACTTAGTTAGGGATAAAATAAAGGGAGACATTTTCGATGTATTTAATTATTCAAAATCCGTCAGCCAGGTAATTCATAAAACCGAAGAGGAAAACCTTAGTGTAATTCCTCTTAAGAATCTTAATTACAAAGATGAAGTCAGGCTTTCCAAGCTTGCCAGCAACCAGTCTTTGCTTCGGAATATACTCAGACCTGAGTCTCTCGTTTTTGATTTTATTGTTATCGATTGTCCTCCTTATCTTGTAGGATTAACGACCGACGCACTAATTGCTGCCGATTCGGTTCTTATTCCGGCTATGTCGGGAAAATTCTCGATGGATGCTGTTGATAAAATATTATCACATATGGATACAATCAGGAGTAATTATAACCAGCATCTTACTGCAGAAGGAATTTTATTAACTTACTACGAATCCAATACAAAAGTC
>MGZZ01000114.1:62024-79294 GCA_001802795.1 Ignavibacteria bacterium GWC2_36_12
ACGAAGAAGGAACTTTATGCGAAATATCCCAACTATATGTTGAAAACAGTAATACCCAAAAATGCTGTTATTGCGGAAGCTACTTATCATAATAAGCCGTCAATTACATATAATCCTTCGGCAAAATCTTCCATTGCATATTTAAATCTTGCCGAAGAAATTATTGAAAGGAACGCATCGGACTTCTACAAGGTGTTAACGGAAATTGATTTAAAGGACTGTACAAAGTAAACAGGCGTTAAATGAAAAAAATAACTGTTTACGAAAAGCCCACTTGTACTACCTGCCGTAAAGTTGTAAAAGAAATGGAAATGCTTGGAATTGATTTTGAAAAAATCAATTACTATATCGAGCCTTTCTCAAAAACAAAATTAAAATCCTTATTAAAAAAGATGAAGATGAAACCAGCAGAAATTATGAGAACAAAGGAAAAGATTTATAAGGAACTCGGCATAAAGAATAAAAAATATTCTGATAAAGAATTAATTAACCTGATGGTAGAACATCCCGATCTTGTTCAAAGACCAATCATTGAAATGGGAGATAAAGCAATTCTCGCGAGACCGCCGGAAAAGATAAAAGAACTTTTTAAATAGCGTGTAGGGTTCACTTTGAAAGTGAACCCTACGTTACCAAATTAGTTGGCTTGATGGGGGACGAACCTGTTAACACTGTTATTAACCGGTTTGATAGTTCTCAGGTATTCGTAAATTGCACCGAGGTCCTCATCAGTCATTCCCGAATACATTAACCAGGGCATAGGGGTATTAAAATCTTTTTCCAAATTAACAGGAACGTTTTGAGCCTCCTCGCTATTATAAAACCTGAACCTGTTCAGAAAATCCTCTTTAGTCCAGTTTCCAATTCCTGTTACGGCATCCGGGGTAATATTAGCAGAGCTAACAACTCCGGCTGGAAAATTAAATGTCTGACCTCCTGCCAGATACATTCCGGGTAATGGTTCCCCTTTGTTTGACTGTGTATGACACTCTGAGCATGAAGCAATTGTAACTAAGTATTTTCCATATTCGGCAGGGTTGGACTTATCGATTTCTTTAGCAGGAGTATAAGATTTTAGAGGCATAGTTTTAACAAGAAGATTAAGAGGAAAGTTGAGATCAGTTTCGGGTATCTCTTTTTCCTGCGGCTGGAGTGACCTGATGTAAGCAACAACCGAATATGCATCCTCCTCCATGAAATTACTGTAATTCATATAAGGCATCATAGGGAATAAAGCTTTATTATCTTTTGTTACACCGCAGGTTACCGCCCGCAGTATCTCACCGTCAGTCCAGGAACTAAGATTTGCCGGAGTTAAATTTTTTGTAACGACCATTCCGGGGAAACCCATATTTTCATCGAATACTTCTCCACCACTGCCTTTTGTTCCCGGCTTAATTGGTCCCGCAAATTTTGTCCATTCTCTTTCTGAATGACAGTCTATACAAACTGCAACATGATTAGCAAGATATTCCCCTCTTGAAAGTCTTTCGGCAGTAGCTTCTATTTTAATATCTTTAGGAGGATCGACTTTTGGGTAAGATGCATTAAAGTAGACTAATCCGCCTATTATCACAACAGCGATAACAGCTACTACAATACCGAGTATTTTAAAAACCTTCTTCATATTTATAGTACCCTTTGATGTTAATTGAAAAGATGTGTTATTTATTATGGTTAAAAAAATTTTCCAACGGCAAATATTAAATTTTGACGCTTCTACAAATAAGTGATTTTGTTGTTAACTCTTGACCCGGAAAAAGATGGTGGTGAATCTACTTCCGATAAAAGAATTTGTCAACTTCGTTTGCATATAGCAAATAAAAAAATTGTAATTAGTGATGTTTTTGGCTAAACATTCAGCAAAATTAGTGCAGCTTTAACCAGGAGTTTATATTTTGCAATTAAAAAAGTGGAGATTTTTATGATTAGTAAAGAACTTCTTGAAATTCTGTGTTGCCCGGAAACAAAAGCTGACCTGGTACTTGATGGGGAAACGCTTGTCTCTATTGATAAGAATACAAGAAGAAGATACAGGATTGAAAATG
Organism: Ignavibacteria bacterium GWC2_36_12; assembly: GCA_001802795.1. Taxonomy (GTDB): domain Bacteria; phylum Bacteroidota; class Ignavibacteria; order Ignavibacteriales; family Ignavibacteriaceae; genus RBG-16-34-14. The sequence continues at coordinate 64,073 of MGZZ01000114.1, forward strand.
ATATCCCCATAATGTTAATTGATGAATCAGAACAGTTAAGCATAGAGGAATGGAAATCTATTATGAAAAAGCATGGACGTGATGCTGAATAAAACCGGCTTAATTAGGGTTCGTCAATCAAACTTTAATTTTGCTATATTTGCAGAAAATTTTTTGTTGATATGGATCCAATAAATATTTTTGTGGGTTTAAACATAATCGCCTCTTTCGGGGCAAACCTTTCCGGTGCTAAAAGCGGGTTAAAAGAAAAGATCACCGTTGCAAAAGAAAAACCAAAAACTTACCTGCAAAAGCTGCCTCTTTTTCTTTCGGCTTTTACTTTGATTGGTTTGATACTCGGCGTTTTCCGCATTGGAACTCTTGAATATAAAATTGAATATGAAAACGTACGATTAATAGGTCTTGCTGTTTATATTCTCTTTTCGTGGGTCCAGGTATGGGGTTATAAAACCCTTGGCTCAAGCTATTCACAGGATATAATGATAATTAAAGAACATACGCTTGTAAAATCGGGACCCTTTAAGGTTATAAGGCACCCGCAGTATTTATCCCAGATTCTTCTGGATATTGGCGGGGCTTTTGCTACTTTAAGTTACGTGGTTATTATCCTCGCAATAATTGAAATACCTTTTTTAGTTATGAGAGCTTTATTGGAGGAAAAACTGCTTGAAAAGCATTTTAAAGAAGGTTACAAGGAATACAAAAACAAAAGCGGTTTCATGTTTCCGTTTATCGGATAATGTTGATTGACTAATAAAGATTTGATGAAATTAAAACTATCTCTTCTTATTTTTTTATTGTTTGCAGGTTTCGCATCTTCTCAAACTTCGGACAGGCTTGCAGTTGTTACCTCGTCGGGGACAAAGTACATTCCTGTTTATGAAAGACAGGGCATAATTTATTTTTCTCTTGTTCATTTTGCTGAAGCTATCTCGGCAAATTACTATTACAACGAGGAGACACGTAAAGTCGAATTGAAGTTTGATAAATATAATCTTAAGATAACGACAAAAAACCCTTACATCGTATTGACATCTAGAAAAAATAATCAATCCGAAAGTTACCAGCTTCCAACTTCTACATATTTTATTGATGAGCAGATATTTGTCCCTCTCGTTTATTCAATAGATTATTTTATAAAAGCTTCCGGTAATAATATAGTTTATGAAAAACCGGATAAAATTGTTTTCAGGGGAAAGGTTATTCCGGAGAAAGATGAAACAAAAACAGGATTTGATATTACCGGGATAAATGTTGATGAAAAAGTAAACGGCACGCTCGTAAGAGTAAAATCCGAAAAAAGAATTGCAACATATACCAGCTCTTATAAGAATAACATTCTTATGATTGTTTTTAGGAATGTTAATGTTGATGAGGAAAAATTAGCGCGCATTTATGGCAAAGGATTGGTCAGGGGAATAAATGCAAGGAATACTGGAAAAGATACCGAGATTGAGTTCACACTAAGCAATGAATATACAACGAATGAAGTGCTTAATGCAGAAGGAAGCAACGACATTTTGATTACAATTCATAATAAGATTTTTGCAAGAAATGAGGAAAGAGAAAAGAACAAATCAAAATGGGATTTTGATGTAATCGTTATTGATGCAGGGCATGGCGGTAAAGATGCCGGTGCAATTGGCGTTGGAGGAGTAAAAGAAAAAGATGTAAATCTTGGTGTTGCTTTAAAACTCGGTGAGTTCATTGAAAAAGAAATGAAGGACGTAAAAGTTGTTTATACCAGGAAGAACGACACTTTTGTTGAATTGTATAAAAGGGGTAAGATTGCGAATGAAGAAGATGGTAAACTCTTTATTTCTATTCATTGTAACTCGACCCCTAAAAAGCCGAGTGATGCAGCGGGATTTGAAGTTTATCTTCTGCGTCCGGGTAGAACTAAAGAGGCGATTTCAATTGCTGAAAGAGAGAATAGTGTAATTCAATACGAAGAGAATCCTGAAAAGTACGAGAAACTTACAGATGAGAATTTTATTCTTGTAACAATGGCTCACTCCGCTTATATGAAGTACTCGGAGAAATTTTCTGATATATTAAATAAGCAGATGAGTGTCGATCTCCCTGTTTCTTCGCGCGGGGTTAAACAGGCGGGGTTTTACGTTTTAGTAGGAGCCTCGATGCCGAGTGTGCTGATTGAAACGGGATTTTTATCCAATAAAAAAGATACTGATTATCTTAAAAGCAGCAAAGGTCAGAAAAATATTGCCGAAGCAATTTATAAATCAATAAAAAACTTCAGGGAATATTATGAAAAAGTTATGCAAACAGAATTATAATTAAAAAACTATTAGATTTGAATCGTTTATTTTTTAAAAACATCTTATCATTGCAAAATTTTTACAGATAGGAAGGTAATATGAAAAACACAGTTGAAGGAACAGATGCTAATTTCGATCAGGAAGTGATAAAATCGGAGATACCTGTTCTTGTTGATTTTTGGGCACCATGGTGTGGTCCCTGCAAAATGATAGCTCCTGTTATTGATGAAATTGCTACTGAATACCAGGGTAAGCTGAAAGTTGTAAAATTAAATACAGACGATAATCAGCATGTAGCAATAAAATATGGAATACGAAGTATTCCGACCCTGGGAATATTTAAAGATGGGAAAGTTGTTGATGCAGTAATTGGAGCTGTTCCTAAGAAAATGCTTGAAGAAAGACTTCGTTCATATGTTGCAAGTGTTAATTAATTAAATGTAATAAAAAATTACGGGCAGCTTTGGGCTGCCCTTTGTAGTTTTAAAACCTGCTTAAAAATATTATAGTGTTTAAATAATATTTACCCTGTTTGATAATTCATTAGTATCGTCCGTTTTGACAGGGAAATGAGCACTCAATATTTTTCCTGCTTCCTCAATTCCAAACAAAATACCTTTACAAAATTCACCATTTAAAAATCTTTCCTGCATTTTATCTTTAATTTGATCCCACGTATTGGGCGAAACCTTTTCATTAATTCCCTTATCGGCAAGAATATAAAATTGTCTCTCTTCAAGCACTAAAAAGAAAAGTATGCCTGTGCTGTCACGGGTTTTAACTATTCCAAGCCTGTAAAATTCGTTTTCGGCAAGCTCTCTTAAAGTTTTTTTCTTTTGAAGAAATGATCTTTTCTCTTTAATGCTGATGCAAATCTCCCCGGCGGTTTTCCATTCGGTTTCTTTGATTTTATTTGAGATTCTTAAAAGCTCGTCGTCGTCAAAGAAATTGTAGATAAGTTGTTCTTTCATGTAAAAGAGGATTTTTTATGCAAAGTATTAAAGAAGCATAAATATTACAAGTGGGACCGATTTATAGGGGACAGAGCATCGCTGTGTCCCAAACGAAAAATTACATTTTACTTACAACAATATCACCGCCCGATGTAGTTGCGTTCAGCGGAGAGCCGCCTTTGTTTAATTCGCCTTCAAGTTTGTGGGAGGACATTTTCTTTACATTGTTTACACCAATTTTTGTTGAAATGTCGCCTCCCGACGTAGTAAGTTTAACTTTTGCACTAAAATCGGTAGGAACTTTAATATAAATATCGCCGCCCGAAGTTGATAAATCTATACCTTTATTAACTCCCCAGTATTCCAGCGAAATATCGCCCCCTGAAGTTTCAGCCTCGATTTTTGAGTTGGTTCCTTTTAGTTTAATGTCTCCTCCGGAAGTTGATGCATATAAATCACCATCAAAACTTTTTGCATTTATATCGCCGCCGGAAGTCGAAACCGAAAGTTTTCCTTTGTTACCATCGAGATTTATATCCCCGCCTGACGTCGAGGCATTCGTTTCTCCTTCTGTATTTTTAATCCAGAGGTCGCCGCCTGAGGTTTTTAGTAATGTTTTACCTTTCACATCTGCGAGTTTTATATCTCCGCCACTTGTTGATACTTTATTGTTAAAACTTTTCGGGACTTTAATTTCAAACCTGAGTGAAATTCCACTGCTGCCGAACCAGTTAAAAAATGAGCCCTCTTTCTTTGCAATTACTTCAACAACATTTTCATTTGCATTAAAATCAAAGCTCATTTTGTCTTCGGCTTTTTCATTTCCAAGTACTTTTATATAAACTTCGTCCATATCCCAGGATGATATCATAATATCACCCGTAGAAGTTTCGAGTTTTAATTCTTTCCCGGGGGCAATGTGATATGATTTTTCATGCAGAACTTTCAAATTGCCGGGGTATGAGTAATTTGAAAGTAACAACAATGTGATTAGAGTTAACAGACTTATTTTTATATTTTTCATAATAAATGCTCCATATTTTTATTTTAGACTTAAGAACTTAGAAAAAGGTTACTTCTTCTATAGATAATTTTAGTTAAAAAATATATTTGATGTCATGGAAAGATGATGGATGGCTTTTTACAATGAAAAGAGATAGCCGTATTACATTTTGCCGAAATTACTATTCACTCAAATACTCGAAAGCTTTATCTACAGACTGGTGAGTGCCGGTTATTACTATTGTATCATTTTGTAAAAACTTTTCCTTGCCGGAAGGATTTGAGATTGTTTTTCCGTTTCTTACAATGGCAATTATTGTTGCATCGGTTTTTGCACGAAGATTTATTTCGGCAAGAGTCTTCTCCAGGTGGGAATTCTTCTCATCAATAAAAAAGGTATCCGTTAATCCCGCGGCAAGTATTTCATCCAGATGAACGAGTGAATGAGTTTTAACTCCTTCCTGCGTGAGCATACTGTAGCCTTCCCCACGTATTAAAGCAACCTGTTTCATTATTATGTTTAATGGAATGTGATACCTTTCGAGTACTTTGCTGAAAATCTGTAAAGATGTTTCAAACTCTTCAGGAATTACCTCATCGGCACCGAGTTTATGCAACTCCCCAATCTCTTTTGTATATCTAGTTCTTACAATCGTGTAAACGGATGGATTCAGTCTTTTAGCATTCTGTACGCCAATTCTTGCAGCAGTAGGATCTGAAATGGCAAACACAATTATTTTAGCAGTTTCTATTTTGATATGATGCAGAATATCTTCTTTTGTAATATCGCCATAAATAATTTTCTCGCCGTTTAATTTTTCTTGTCTGACCGTTTCCGGATTGAGTTCGATAACTATATAATTAATTCCTGTTTCTTTCAAAACGCGGGCGAGGTTTCTCCCATTTAAGCCAAAGCCCACTATTATTGCATGATCTTTAAGCTTTTCGGATTCCGCTTCCTTTTCATGATGTTTTACACTCTCCAAAGAGCCGAATTTTTTTGAGATAGCCGGGATGAATAAAAAAACAAGTGGTGTTAACAGCATAGTAAATATTGAAATTGCAAGAAAACCGTTATAAAAATTTGCTGCAATTAGGTTGAAGCCTAATCCTGCCTGCGCAAGAACGAATGAGAATTCACCTACCTGGGCTAATCCGAGTCCTGTTATTACAGCAACACGAAGAGGAAATCGTAAAAATTTAATTATCCCGATTATTATTACAGATTTTAAGATAATTATCCCGATTACAATTAATGTTAGTATAGTGGGGTGAACAAGTACAAACTGAATGTCGAGAAGAAGTCCGATTGAAACGAAGAAAATACTATTAAATGCATCCTTTAAAGGAAGTATTTCTGCAACAACCTGGTGACTGAGTTCAGTTTCTGAGAGTATTATCCCGGCAATAAAAGCTCCGAGTGCAAAAGACAAACCTATTGAATATGTTAAATAAGCTGTTCCAAGAAGTAATAAAAGAATGCCTACGGTAAAAGCTTCCCTCATTCTTAGTTTTGCAAGATGGAAAAGAATTTTCGGCATAATCAATCTTGCAACAAAAAGGATTACTGCAACAGAACCAAAGGCATAAATCAATTGTAACAAAATAGAAACGGGGTTTGAGAAACTTGTTGCTGCTAAAATCGGAAGAAGCAGGAACATCGGAACTATAGCGAGATCCTGGAAGATTAATATCGATAGCCCCAATCTTCCGTGCGGAGCTTCTAATTCTCCTTTATCCGATAAAATCTTTAATACTATTGCTGTGCTTGAAAGACTTACAAGCATTCCATAATAGATCGATTTATTAACAGGAATATCGAATAATAAAAAAATAGTTCCTGCAATAAGAATTGTAAGAAGCACCTGCAATCCTCCGGCTGCAAGCAGGTACCTTTTCATTTCTATCAGTCTGCCGAATGAAACTTCGAGTCCAATTGTAAAAAGCAAAAGCATAACGCCGATTTCCGCCATTACTTCTACTTGCTCTATTTCGGAAATTAGCTGGAAACCATAAGGACCTATGATCATTCCGGCAATCAGAAAACCGACTATGCTTGGCAGGTTTAATTTCTTAAAAATGAAAATAATCGGTATAGAAACCAGTAGAATTATTACAATATCTTTTATAATGGCAACTTCGTGCATGGTCCTTAATAGCTAAGGATGATTCCCTTGCCAATCCTTTCTTTATTCATTAATTTTTCACCATAGCTAATATAAAAAATATGGTTATGCCTCAAAATTATCCTACCGAAAAATTTAAAGGAGAATCAAGATGTTATTAGATGATGAAGATATTACCGCGCAGAGGGAACATAGTTTTTTCGGCGATGTTATTAATTATTTTGACAGCGCAGCAAAGTTTACAAAATATCCAGAGGGCTTGCTTGACCAGATAAAATTCTGCAATAGCGTTTATCGAATGAAATTTCCTGTAAGAATGGGAAATAAAATAGAAACGGTTGTTGCGTACAGAGTAGAGCACAGCCAGCATAAGCTTCCCGCAAAAGGTGGAATAAGGTACAGCACTGCAGTAACGCAGGATGAAGTTAAAGCACTCGCTGCTTTAATGACTTTCAAATGTGCAGTTGTTGATGTTCCCTTTGGCGGAGCTAAAGGCGGTGTTAAGATCGATCCTAAAAAATGTACGGAGCTTGAACTTGAACATATCACAAGACGCTATACAGCGGAATTAGTTAAAAAGAATTTTATAGGACCGGGTGTCGACGTACCTGCACCGGATTATGGAACAGGCCCAAGAGAGATGGCATGGATTGCAGATACTTATGCAGCTTTTAATCCCGGTATAGATGCAGCCGGTTGTGTTACAGGAAAACCGGTAAGCCAGGGAGGAATAAGAGGAAGAACAGAGGCTACGGGTCGTGGAGTTTTTTATGGAATTCGTGAAGCTGTAGGTGTTGCGGAAGATATGAAGAAGCTGAAACTGAAAACGGGACTAAGCGGGAAGAGGGTTGTAATACAGGGTTTCGGAAATGTTGGTTTTCATTCAGCAAAATTTTTACTGGAAGGGGGAGCTGTTATTGTTGCAATCGGAGAATATGAAGGAGCGGTTTATGATCCGAGAGGCATTGATGTTGAAGGTGTATTAAAACACAGGAAAGAAACCGGTTCGATACTTAATTATAAGAAAGCTAAAAACATAAAAAGAACTAACGACATATTGGAAATTGATTGTGATATCCTGGTGCCCGCTGCACTTGAAAACCAGGTCCATTCAGGTAATGCTGCAAAAATAAAAGCAAAAATTGTGGCGGAAGCAGCCAACGGACCCACAACTCCCCAGGCTGAAAAGATTCTTGAGAAAAAAGATGTACTGATATTGCCGGACCTTTACCTTAATGCGGGAGGAGTTACGGTTTCTTATTTTGAATGGCTTAAGAATCTTTCTCATGTTCGTTTCGGCAGGCTGGGAAAGCGACATGAGGAATTAATTAATAGAACCGTTGTTGAATCAATTGAAAAAGCGGTGGGTAAAAATCTGGATGCAAAAGCAAAAAGTATTCTTATGCAAGGCGCCGATGAAGAGGACCTTGTTAACTCCGGTTTGGAAGAGACTATGATTCAGGCGTATCACGAAATAAGAGAGACGAAAAGTAAGGATAAGAAAATCCCCGATTTAAGAACAGCGGCTTTTGTAAATGCGATAGATAAAATTGCAACTTCTTATTTAGCGCTTGGAATATTTCCTTAAAATATAGGCTTGTAGCACGAAACCAAACTTTCTTTTTTAAACCCACCCACGTAGCTTGCAAGCCTCTGCAACTCTTGCAACACCAACAACCATTGCCCCAAGTCTTGGATGTACTTTCTTTTCATTCATCGCGTCGCGAACTGTATGGAAAGCTTTGGTCAGCTTTTCATCGACATGTTTGTGTACAACATCTTCAGTCCAGAAGTAGGAGTATTTATCCTGCACCATTTCGAGGTAAGATACGGTAACTCCTCCTGCACTTGCAAGAATATCTGGAATAACATAAATGCCCTTTTTGTTTAATATAAGATCAGCTTCAGGAGTCGTGGGTCCATTTGCAAGCTCGCAGATTATTTTTGCTTTTACTTTACCTGCATTATTCCCCGATATGGAATTTTCCAGGGCAGCAGGGTAAAGGATCTCAACATCGAGTTCTAACAGATCATTATGTGGAATCTTTTTTGAACCGGGAAAATTTAAGACACTTCCCGTCTTTAATTTGTGCATAACAAGCTCTTTAGCATCAAAACCATCGGGATTATAGATCGCACCTTTAGAATCGCTGACAGCAATCAATTTCCCGCCTCCAAAAATTTCCTGGTGTAATAATGCAGCTCGCTGACCTGCATTACCAAATCCCTGTATTGCAAATTTCCCGGTCGGATCGATATTAAGAGCTTTGCATGCTTCTCTTACTGTAATAACTCCGCCTCTTGCAGTAGCATCACGCCTTCCTTCTGTACCGCCGATTTGTGTCGGTTTATCTGTCATAACTCCCGGGTGGTGATGATTAACTATTGTTTCATACTCATCCATCATCCATGCCATTGTTTGCGGATTTGTATAAACATCAGGTGCAGGAACATCTTTATCTACTCCTATTAAAGGTGCTATTGCCCGTATATATTCTCTCGAGAGATTTTCCAGTTCACGTTCAGACATATTTTTAGGATCGCAAATTACACCACCCTTTGCTCCTCCTAAAGGAAGATCGACAACTGCGGTTTTCCATGTCATCCAGCATGCCAATGCACGTATGGTATCAACAGTTTCATCGGGATGAAAACGGATGCCGCCCTTGGCAGGACCTCGTGCATAATTATATTGAATGCGGTGACCTTTAAATATTTTTACCCTTCCGCTATCCATTTTAACGTGGAGAGTAAAATTATATTCTCTCTGCGGCTGGATGAGCAGCTCGATTGTTGCATCTTCCAGGTTAAGGAGCTTTGCTGCTTCGAGAATTTGCTGTTGTGCTACATTAAATGAGTTGTATGAGTCCATAAATCATTCCTTATCGTTTTGCGAACCAAGTGATTCGTCATCAGTTTCCGTTTGATCTTCTGTTGGAGCGGTTAAAATAATTTTATACCAGCAATTTTTGCAGGTAAGAATTCTATCTACATTTAAAAGAACCTGCTGCCAAGGGCTTAGCTTATGACCGCAGTGCGGACATTTATCAGGAATCTTTTCTTTGCTTGGTGAATTCTCTTCCATTTTAATTCCCGGGTTTAAAAATCACTCCTTTGTTTTTATGTCCGTTCATTTTAATGATGATGGGATTTTCAAATCTTAAATGTCTTGTAAATTCCATTGTCTCAACCGGTTTTTGTTTTAAAAGCCATTGCCAATCGAGCTCCCCCATTTTCTTTTCAAGGTTAACAGTAAAATATCCAACCATAAAAGAAATAATATTCTGGAAGAAATGTGAACCCTGCGAAGGAGCTACAGAGATTTCCTTAAAGTCTGCTTCTATAATTGCTTTTGCACCTGAGATTTGTTCCCAGGTAACAGGAATACCGAGCCACGGGTCGAGGGTTCCCCATCTGCCTACACCGATTAGCAAGTATGGCTTTTTTTCTGAAAGCAGTTTATTGTTAAAAAGATTTACTTCGCGGGCAACATCCCTGCTTTTTGCCCTGTCAAATAAATTATAATCGATTAGAACTATATCTTTTATATCGTCAATTAAACCGTTACCCAGAACCTGTTCGCTGTAGCAAACAACTTCATCTTTCTCAAATTCATTAATCTTAACTTCTTCCGATTCTCTTGTTATAACCAGGGGTCTCATTTGCAGGAGACAAAACTGCTTGGGTTGATTGTCTTCCCCGGTTAAATTTCCTGCGAACTCAATTTCAATAGGCGTTCCCATTCCCCAGGTTCCCATATCGAGAAGGAGCTCGAGTATTTCCGGAAGCGGAAATAACCTGCCGCGAAGTATCGGACCAAAAGTTATAACTCTCGTTCCGCTTCTTCCGAGTCCATCGGTTATGTTGTCGTTCTCAGCGGAATAAGTAGAACCGGCATATTGAAGAGACCCGTCCTCTTCGGCTACATCGAGGTCGTATTGTTTCAGAAGTATATCGTGAGTCTCGTATCCTGAAAGTGAATATTCTGTTAATTGCAGTGCATAAAAATTTCTTTGGCTGTTGTTGAGCGATTCTTCAACAGAATAAAACTGTATAAGGTCTGTCGGGTATTTGGGGCTAAAACGAACTGTGTTTCCTCCTTCCACAACTGTTTTACCCAAACCGAGGGCAACAGATACAGTCCCGTCTGAAGATTTTTGTGGAGGAAGCGGGTAAAAGTTATAAGACTTTGCAACCCCCGAAAAATCCGGGTAAAACTTTTTGTCTCTTGTTACTCCTATCATCTTTTGAATAATAACAGCCATCTTTTCTTCTTCGAGCCGGTAAGAAGTAATTTTAATGTAATCTTTCGCACGCTGGTAAAAGGTTGACGCATAAACTCTTTTTATTGTATTGATAAGATCATGTATTCTTACCAAAGGATTATATTGATTATTCGGTATCATATAAGTTGAATACACGCCTGCGAACGGATGATACTGGGAATCCTCCAGGAGGCTTGATGACCTCACAGCGATGGGAGTGCGAATCAGGGCAAGAAATGCTTCAAGCTCATTCAGGATATCTTTTGGGAATCTTCTAGCCTCGACGAAACGTCTTGTTATTTCCTGGTCGTCGTCACAGTTAATTGCAAAGTTCTTTAAATCATTTTCTTCAACAAACTGGTCGAAAACGTCCGTTCCAAGAACTACAGCAGGCGGGACAAATATTTTTACATTCTCAAACTGGTTCCGGACATCGTAATTATTGATAAGCGTGTTTACAAACCCGAGACCCCTCGCTTTACCCCCGAGAGAACCTCCACCAATTCTTGCAAAGCTGCTGTTGGGATCGAAAGTCTCTTTTGAAAAATCTGTAATTATACCTCTTTGCCTGTTGTGCCGGTAGCTTCTTAATATAAGGATAAGATTATCTCTTAAAGCCTGTACAGATGGGTAATCCGAGATTTTGCGGGGACGCAGCTTGTGTGCAAGCCAGAATTCGGTTCTTGCTTTTAACCAGTTTGAAAAATGATTTCTTTCTGCATGGAATCTTATACTTTCTTCAGGGACAACTTTTAACTGCTGCTCGATGCTTAAAAGATCATTTGCTCGTCCTACTTCAATCCCGTCAGGAGTGCTGAATACAAAATCTCCAAAGCTGAAATAATGATTCATAAATTGTCTTAATTCATTTAAAAGGAAAGGAGAATTTTTTAAAATGAAAGAAGCATTTGCAGATTCTGCAAGCCTGGCGTTCTCAGGCATGTTGGACATTAAGAGAATAGGAATATCGAAATGATCCTGCTTGACATTTTTTGCAAACTCAACTCCTGCCTGAGAGTCAGGCTCGCCTTTGCGTGGAAAATCAATATCCGAAATAATCCCGAGAAGAAATTCTTTATAAAGCTTGTAGAAACCCCACGCTTCTTCATAATTGGAACACAAGAGTATTTTGGGTCTTGCACGCATTCTTAAAAATTTATGCGAAAGATTTATTCCTTCGGAAATTAATCTCTGGGATTGCTTTAACATTTCCGTATAAATGATCGGGAGAAATGAAGAATAATATCTTACATTGTCTTCAATTACAATTACAGTTTGTACACCGACCATCTTTGTATCGTGGTCGACGTTCATCCTGTCTTCCAGGTATTTTATCATAGCAATAATTATTCTGAAATCTCCCTGCCAGATAAAAATTTTATCAAACACAGAAGTATCTTCCTGGAGAAGCAGGTTGTTCAATTCTTTATTGTCGTGTGCAAGAAGAACGATTGGAATTTTCAGGTTGGATTCTTTAACGAGCCGTGCAAAATTTGCAACCGGCATATCTTCGACGTGCATAGTAGTAATGATCATATCGAAACGTTTTTCATTTCTCGCTAAATCTAATGCCTCGGCTCCGCTTGAAACTCTTGTCAGTTCCGGTGAATGGCTGAGGTTTAATCCCTGGTATTCATTCCTTATAAGCTCATAAAGTCTTCCGTCTTCTTCGAAAAGGTAAAGATCATAAAGACTTGAAACGAGAAGAATGTCCCTGATTCTTAAACGCATAAGATTCTGGAAACCCTGGAAACGGTTTCCATAGCCATGCTCGACCCAGAGGTCGTCAAACTTATCTCTTATATCTTCAAAGCGTGGTTTCATTATTTAAATAATTCTTTTACCTTTGTAATAACCTCACCCCTTGCCTCTCTCCTTACCCGCTTCGACAAGCGAAGCGAGGCGAGCTAAGGAGAGGGGACAACGTGAGGTAAAATATTTTACACAACTCCCTGGTCAATCATAGCATCGGCAACTTTTAAGAAGCCGCCAATGTTGGCTCCGTTTACATAGTTGCCGGGAGTACCGAAACGGTCAGCCATTTCAATACAGGTACGATGAATTTCATGCATAATCATTCGAAGCCTGTTATCAACTTCCTCTCTTGTCCACGGAAGCCTCATAGAATTCTGAGTCATTTCTAATCCTGAAACGGCAACGCCGCCTGCATTAGCAGCTTTTCCCGGTCCGTATAATATTTTATTATCGAGAAATATTTTTACACCATCGAGTGTTGTAGGCATATTTGAGCCTTCGCTTACAACATAAACACCATTGTTCAATAAATTCTGAGCATCTTTTCCATTTATTTCATTTTGTGTTGCAGAAGGGAAAGCACAATCAGCTTTATGGTTCCAGAGAGGATTGGACTCATCTTTCAGATTTATTTCTTTGTAGACAGCACTTTTATATTTGTCTGTATATTCTTTTATTCTTCCACGCCGGACGTTTTTTAAACTCATAACAAATGCGAGCTTTTCCCTATTAATTCCTTCTTCATCATAAATATATCCGTTGGAATCTGAAAGTGTTACCGGTTTTCCGCCAAGGTCGAGAATTTTTTCAATTGTGTATTGTGCAACATTTCCGCTGCCGGATACAAGACAGATTTTTCCTTCCAATGTTTCACCTTTTTTTTGAAGCATCTCCGCTGCAAAATAAACAGAACCGTAACCTGTTGCCTCGGGGCGAATTAAAGAACCGCCCCAGTTTATTCCTTTCCCGGTAAGAACTCCTGTAAATTCATTTCTTAGTTTTTTGTACTGACCAAAGAGATAGCCGATCTCCCTTCCGCCAACTCCAATGTCACCAGCAGGAACATCAGTGTTTGAACCAATGTGCCTGAATAATTCACTCATAAATGCCTGGCAGAAACGCATTATCTTTAAATCACTTTTTCCTTTAGGATCGAAATCGGAGCCGCCTTTTCCTCCTCCCATCGGTAAAGTTGTTAAGCTGTTTTTAAATACCTGTTCAAACGCAAGAAATTTTAAGATGCTAAGATTAACCGAGGGATGAAATCTTAAGCCGCCTTTGTAAGGACCAATTGCACTGTTCATTTCTATCCTGTAGCCTTTATTCACAAATATTTCTCCCTGGTCATCTACCCATGGAACCCTGAACATAATAACTCTTTCAGGTTCTATAATTCTTTCCAGAATTTTTGCAGTCCTGTATTCGGGATGTTTTTCGAAAACGATAGAGAGAGATTCGGCAACTTCCTCAACTGCCTGGTGAAATTCCGGTTCGCCCGGATTTTTTGCTTTTACTTCTGCGATTAAACTTTTAATATAGTCGGACATTTAAGCCTCCTGATAAAACTGTAAATTGAATAGCGGGGGATACTTTGTACGTGCTTTTTGATTAATCCGGTATAGATTTGCGCACACCGTGGGCAACAGTAAATGTATTTTTCCCCTTTGATTATTCGGAAGATTCTGACATTCATTTGAGTAGTTTCTTCCACTAACTATTACTACTAACCAAAATTAGTAATTATATCCTTTAAAAACCCGCACAATTTGTCACCGCCATTTCCCGGCATAAGGAACAAAAGTTGTTTCTATTTTTAGAAAATTTCTGGTGTAAAGAAATTTATTTGTTTCGTTTTGAGAGGAAGGATAAATTAAACTTATCTTGTTAAAAATTTAACCGGGAAATAAGATGGCTTCTCAGCTGTTAAAAGAAAAAATAGACCAGGCAATTAAGATCCTCAATGAAAAAGATGTGGATATGTGGCTAACATTCGTCAGGGAAAGCTCAATAATGGCTGATCCCGTTCTTGAAATGATAGCCGGGATGAATTTTACTTGGCAGTCCGCTTTAATAATTAACAAAGATGGTGATACAACGGCAATTGTCGGTTCATTAGAAGAAGAGAACATAAAGCAAACCGATCTTTATAAGAATGTTATTGGTTATGTTCAGTCTATCAGGGATCCGCTAAAGGATTTGCTGAAAGAAAAAAATCCGGCGAAGATTGCTGTAAATTTTTCCAGGAGCTCTCCTTTAGCTGATGGTCTGACACTTGGTTTGTACCTTCAATTGCTTGATTATCTTAAAGACACCGGCTTTGAAGATAAATTAATTTCTTCTGAGGAAATTATTTTCTCTTTAAGAGGAAGAAAATCTCCATTTGAGCTTTCGATTATGAGGGAAGCAGTTAAAGAGACGTTAAAAATTCTTGATGAAGCGGCTAATTTTATAAAGCCCGGTAAAACCGAAATTGAAATTGCGGAATATATCAGGGCTCTTGCAAAAGTAGAAGGATATGATCTTGCGTGGGACGAAGATCACTGCCCGGCTGTGTTTACCGGTCCCGATACACGTGGAGCGCATTCGGGTCCGACTACGAGGACAGTCGAGAAGGGGCATCTTGTTAATGTCGATTTCGGTATTAAGTATAACGGCTATTGTTCCGATCTTCAAAGAACGTGGTATGTTTTAAAAGATGGTGAAGAAAATGCGCCGACTGAAGTCCAGATAGGATTTTATGTCATCCGCGATGCAATCCAGAAAGTTGTAGATAATCTTAAGCCGAACGTGCAGGGTTGTGAGATGGATGACATTGCGAGAAAATATATTGTAAAAAGCGGTT
>MGZZ01000115.1:0-663 GCA_001802795.1 Ignavibacteria bacterium GWC2_36_12
TAAAGTGTGGTTGTATGCGACATCCACCGATAGGGATGGCATATTTATAACGATGAAGTCAAGACATAAAATAAAAATCCCGTAAGGGATGACATATTATTAAAGAAAAAAGAATATTTATAATTTTTATTTTCCCGTAAAAAATTTGTACCTCTATGAATAACGAAACTAAAGAAAATCCCGAAATAAAAACTTCCAACTTTGTAAAAGAAATAATCGATGAGCATCTTGAAAGCGGAAGATTTAATAAAGTAATAACCCGCTTCCCTCCCGAACCAAATGGTTATTTACACATTGGTCATGCAAAATCTATATGTCTTAACTTCGGAGTAGCAAGAGATTACAATGGAAAATGCAACCTTCGCTTTGATGATACAAACCCGGAGACTGAAGAAGTTGAATATGTTGAATCAATAAAAGAAGATATTAAATGGCTCGGCTTTGATTGGGAAGGCAGGGAGTTTTATGCTTCCGATTATTTTGATCAGTTGTATGAATTTGCTGTTAAGCTGATCAAAAAAGGTAAGGCTTATGTCGATTCATCTTCTACAGAAGAAATAAAAAACACACGCGGTACCCCGACTGTGCCCGGGAAAGAAAGTCCTTACAGAAACAGAAGTGTTGAAGAAAATCTTAAGCTTTTTGAAAGTATGAAAAAAGGCG
>MGZZ01000115.1:727-4291 GCA_001802795.1 Ignavibacteria bacterium GWC2_36_12
GCGCGACCCGATAATGTACAGGATTAGACATGCCCATCACCACAGAACAAAAAATAAATGGTGTATTTACCCAATGTATGATTGGGCTCACGGTCAGTCAGATTCGATCGAAGGTGTAACTCATTCAATCTGCACACTTGAATTTGAAAACCACAGACCTTTATACGATTGGTTTCTCAAAGAACTTGAAATTCATCATCCTCAGCAAATTGAATTTGCACGGTTAAACCTCAACTACACGATAATGAGTAAAAGAAAGCTTCTCCAGCTTGTTGAGGAAGGTTATGTGTCTGGCTGGAATGATCCGAGAGTTCCGACTATTTCGGGGTTAAGAAGAAGAGGCTATACACCGGAATCAATCAGAAATTTCGCTGAAAGAGTTGGAGTTGCCAAGCGTGACAACACAATCGATGTTGCTTTACTTGAACATAGTGTTAGAGAAGACCTTAACAAGTCTGCCCAAAGAGTTTTGGTTGTTTTGAAACCTTTGAAAGTTGTAATAACAAATTATCCAGATGATAAGATTGAAGAACTCGATGCGGTCAATAACCCGGAAGATCCATCAATGGGAACGAGAAAAATTTCCTTCTCAAAAATTATTTATATAGAAAAAGATGATTTTATGGAGAATCCTCCTAAAAAATATTACAGGCTTTCTCCTGGCAATGAAGTAAGACTGAGATATGCTTATATAATAAAATGTGTTGATGTTATAAAGAATGAAAAAGGTGAAATTACAGAATTGCATTGCACTTTCGATCCTGAAACAAAAAGCGGTTCCGGTAACACAAGAAGTGTTAAAGGAACAATTCATTGGGTTTCCGCTAAACATTCTATTGGAGCTGAAGTAAGATTATATGACAGGCTCTTTATAAAAGAATATCCTGAAGAAGATAAAGAAGTTGATTTTAAGAAATTTATAAATCCAAACTCTCTCGAAATAATTAAAGATGCTAAACTCGAACCGGGACTTTTGAAGGCGAAATTAGGTGATAGGTTTCAGTTCGAACGTTTAGGTTATTTTTTTCTTGACAACATAGACAGCAAAGAAAGTAATTTAGTTTTCAACAGGACAGTTCCTTTAAGAGATTCCTGGGGGAAAATTGAAAGATCACAGGGGAAGAACTAAAAAGATTTTTTTTATTTTTTTAGTGAGACACTCCTTTTTTTTAGTGCCCCTATCTGAAACACTCCCGACTCAAAAAACCTAGAAAAACAGTCTAAATATTAGGTTTTTGGGTGGCATATTACTTGTCAAAACCAGTTCAGAACTAAATGTATAACAAAGCAAAAATGAAAAAGATATATTTCTCAAATAAGCATTCAATGTTCAAACATTATTTAGCAAATGGCACTTCAAGACAATCAAATGAAGATTACCCCGGAGCGATATTTCATTTTACTAAAGCCATCGAGATCAATCAATATAGTCCTGAAGCATATCTGAAAAGAGGAATTGTAAGAGCTATTCTTAAAGATTTATTTGGAGCGGAAAAAGATTATTCCAAAGCTATTGAATTAGATCAGAATTTTACAGAAGCATATTTCAATCGCGGGTTACTCTGGTATAGAGTAGAAAGTTACCCCGATGCACTTGAAGACTTTCTGAAAGTTGTAGAAATAAATCCTAATTATGCCGGTGTGCGTATACTAATCGGGGACGTTTACTGGAAAAATAAAGATTATGCACAGGCAGTAATGCACTACACTAAGGCAATTGAAGTTGAGCCGACTAATATGAGTGCATATTATAAACGTGCTCACGCAAAAAGAGTGTTAATGGATTATGATGGTGCCCTTGAAGATTTTAACAGATTCATCACTTTAACTCCGAACGTGGGTCAAATAGGGCTTACAAAAGCGATAAAGAGATTATTCTGGGAAGAAATTAAGAAATCTAAATTCCAGTTCAGCAGTCTTAATTGATTAAAAAGTTACTATTGTATAATTTTGCCGTAAATAATATTGAGGTAGATTAAAATGTTCGCAATTAGAATTTTATATTTTCTCTGGTTAATTTTTCACATTTCAGCTTTAATAGCTTCAGGCTGGTTCGATAAAATTTCCTTTAAGAAAGGCGTCAGCTGGAGTGAATTGATCGGTTACTCAAGCAAATTCTATCCAATACAGACTTTAGATTTAGCTAATTACGACATAACTGAATTCATAATCTACTATGCAATTATTCCTTTCTATGTTTATAAGTTTGTAAGCACGGTTTATATGTGGGGAAAGAAGTACTAAATAATTCCAGGTAATAAATCATAAATAAAGAATCCCACTCCGGTGGGATTTTTTTTTGAACTGTCTGCACTAAATCTGTTTTATAACCACAGCTAATAACTCAAAAAAATCTTATATTTACTTTTCAAATTGAAATGTTGAATAATGCCGAAGTGGCGGAACCTGCCTGCCGGCAGGCAGGTTGGTAGACGCGCTGGACTATGAAATATTTTGTATATGCTATTGTAAGTCAGAATAGAAATTATATTTATGTCGGATTAACTAATAATTTGATTCGTCGTTTGGAAGAACATAATAAGGGCTATAATAAAACTACTAAAGCTTATAAACCATTTAAGTTAATATATTCGGAGAAATTTTCTGAAAGAATAGAAGCACGAAAAGTTGAGAAATATCTGAAGAGTGGTTCAGGAAAAGAGTTCTTAAAATCCTTATTATAATGCCGAAGTGGCGGAATTGGTAGACGCGCTGGACTCAAAATCCAGTCTGGCTCACACCAGGTGCCGGTTCGAGTCCGGCCTTCGGTACTAAATCATTAATATATTTTGATGAAAAATAAAATTATTTCGGGCAGAAGATTTATCAGACTTATTCCTTATTTCACTGCCTTGACTGTTCTGTTCTTTTTACTACAGTGTTCCGAACCGGAATTACCGGGAGAAGTTGTTAAAAATTTTTATTCCACATATTTAACAACAACAGCTTCAGGACTTCCGGGTGAAAAGGATTTGCAAATATTAAAACCATTCTTTACCTCAAAGCTCGGTTCTTTACTGGTAAATGCTTTAAGAGAGCAGAATGATTTTATAAATAAATTTCCAGATGAGAAACCCCCGTTAATCGAAGGTGATCTTTTTTCAAGTCTTTTTGAGGGACCGACAAACTTCAAAATAGCAGACACAAAAATAAACGATGAATCAGCAACAGTCTTTGTAGAATTTGCATATCCGGATTCTTTATCCGATGAAAAGGTTTTTAAATGGCAGGATGCCGTTCATTTGATTTTAGAAGGTAAGAAATGGAAAATCAGCGATATAGAATATTTGGGTAAATGGGATTTTGCTCTTAGAGGAAGATTAACTGAAATTCTGAATTCTGACTGAAGTATTTAAATTGAAATTGTTAAATAACAACTTCCTTCCCTTCTTTAAAGTATTAATAATAATATTATTAATCCCTCTTAATAAAGTAAAAGCTCAGGAAAATTATTTTTATACCAACAAACCTTATGGCAGCGAATCTCTCTTTAATCCCCTGTCATTATTGATTAATGGCGGTTATGATATTTGCCAGCTTCAATCAGTTTCTAACAGGATTGGT
>MGZZ01000115.1:4325-17365 GCA_001802795.1 Ignavibacteria bacterium GWC2_36_12
TCAGAAATCTTGGAGATCCTTTTAACAGCATTTCTAATTATGGCTGGGGGCATCTTGTCAGAACAGAATTATTGCCTCTGAGTTTTACAAAAGATAAAATGCAATGGATTCCAAATTACCAGCAGCATCTTATCGGCGGAGGCATGATTTATACGGCAATGAAAGAATGGTATAAAGAACACAATTTTCCCCTGCCGTGGCTTTTATCATCTGTTACCGTGATGGGGCAACATTTGTTGAACGAGATACTTGAAACAGGACCACACGAGGGCTACAGTGTCGATGAAGTCGTAGATATTTACATTTTCGATTTAGGCGGTATTGTTTTATTCAGCTTCGATTCAATAAATGAATTTTTCAGTAAAACACTTAACCTCTCCGATTGGTCGCTGCAATCTACAATTACACTGCCTGATGGAAGAGTGAATGCAGGACAATATTTTGCAATCAAGTGGAAATACCCTTTTTCAGATGATTATTATATGTTTTACAGGTATGGAATGGGAGCCTTATATGGCGTTTCAAAAAAAGTAGATTCGACAGATTTTTTTTCTGTCGGCATCGGGTTTAAAACAAAACATCTCATAGATGTCAACGAGAAATTTCGCCAGAGAACAATTGAAACAAGCTGGTATGCAGGAGTTTTTTATGACCGCAATAATTCGCTTCTTGCTTCTATAGTAATGAGCGGAGTTAAGGAATATTTTTGTATGATAGATGTTTACCCGGGTATAATTAAACTGGGAGAATTCTCTCCAGGGATCTGGACGGTAATTGGCAGAGACGGGAGAATTGCTTTCGGACTTTCTACAAAATATGCATTGAGCTTAGGATATGAAGCTAAATATTAACTTTTTTGACGGGCAGAATGACGGATAATATTCAAATAATTCTTATAAGGACGAACTCAAAGAATTTGTAAAAACTTTAAATGAAGAATGGCTGCAAAAGTATTTTACGATTGAGGAAATAGACCGCATTCAATTATCCGATCCTAAAAAAGAAATATTGGATAAAGACGGAAAAATCTTTTTTTGCAAAGTATAAAGACCAGATTGTCGGAACTATTTCTTTAATGAAAATTGATAAAGAAACTTATGAACTAAGTAAAATGGCAGTTAAGGAAAAATTCCAGGGTAAAGGGATAGGAAAATTGTTAATAGAATATTCAATAAAGGCAGCAAAAGAATCGGGAATGAAGAAATTAATTTTATACTCAAGTACAAAATTGCCGCCCGCAATTCATTTATATAAAAAAAACGGTTTTAAGGAGATACCTTTGACAAATTCTCATTATAAAAAATCTGATATTAAAATGGAAAAAGTGCTGGAATAATTTCAGCATCGGGTATCCCACATCAGTTCATCAACTTAAGGTTAGCACCCGATATCAGTATACCCGAGGTGCAAAAATTTTATCTTCATAATAAATCCGAATAAAATCATTATTATTTCTTTACCACTCAGTTTATTGGTAACTTAGACTTCACAATAATAAACCTTTAGGTATTATGTCCCCATCGTTCGAAGGTTCTGAATGGAAAAAGCTCGTCTCTAAATATTATTCATCTCATACGTGGAAAAGCATCTGGCAGGTATTGAATTCATTTATACCTTTTATAGCAACGTTGATATTTATGTATCTCAGCCTTGAACTGAGTTATTTCTTAACTCTCCTGTTATCCTTCCCGGCATCCGGTTTTTTAGCAAGGATTTTTATTATTCAGCATGACTGCGGACATAGCTCGTTTTTTAATTCGCAGAGAGCAAATGATTTGTTAGGAATGTTTTGCAGTATTTTTACTTTTACCCCTTACCATCAATGGCGAAAAAGCCATGCAATTCATCATGCCAGGTCGGGTAATCTTGAACGTCGCGGCATTGGTGATATTTATACAATGACAGTAAATGAATATCTTAGCAGGTCAAAGTGGGGTAGATTAAAATACCGTCTTTACCGCAACCCGTTATTTTTGTTTGTTATCATTCCCACAATTCTTTTTTTAATAATTTACAGGTTCCCGAACTTCCGGCAAAAAGCATTGAAATCTGTTTACGCAAACACTTACTACACAACTCTTGTAATTTGTTCATTGATCGGGGCGGTAATATGGCTGATCGGTTTAAAAGCTTTTTTATTAATTCTGTTTCCGGTTATAATTATAACATCAACAGCCGGGGCGTGGTTATTTTTTGTTCAGCATCAGTTTGAAGATGCATATTGGGCTAACCAGGATGAATGGGATTATACCAAAGCAGCAATGAGCGGAAGTTCTTATTATAAGCTGCCAAAAGTTTTACAATGGTTTACCGGTAATATTGGTTTTCATCACATTCATCACTTAAGTCCGAGAATTCCAAATTATAAGCTTGAAAAATGCCATAAAGAAAATCCTGTCTTACATACAAATGCAGTTTTAACTTTGCGTACAAGCTTTAAGAGTATTTTCTTAAGTCTGTGGGATGAAAGCAGTAAAAAACTTGTAAGCTTCCGTTATCTCAAAACACTTCAGACAGAATAAAGAAGAACTTACCTCTTTCGCTATATTGTTAAATAATTAAGCGTACTTTTGTAGAAACAAGAGCTCTCTGTCTCTACAATGAAAATTGAGAATGTAAATAAATTATATTAATTTATTATTGCTTTGATAGAGTAAACTTTCTTAAATAGTTTATCTTGGGGGGAAAAGTTGATATTCGGTGAGTATACTTAGACAATCGTTTGGAGGCAATAAAAACTAAAGGGGATTGATATGAACTATAAAAATTTTTTATTTGTCTTCTTATCGCTGTTTATTAGTGATTGTAATAAAGAATCAACAACTGAACCTACGGACGCTTTACCTGCAATTGATCTTTTAGTTGGAAATCAGTATTTATTCAATTATGGAGAGTTTTCAGGTATTGTTTATTTTGATTGGTTTATGACCACACATATTTTGCGCGATACTATTATTGAAGAAAATAAATATTTCATTTTTTCTTCTGGAGAAATAGCACGTACAACTTCAACTACTGTATTTCTGTGGAACGGTTATACCGATATTATATGGTATCGCTTTGATGTAGAGCTTGGTGATGATATAATATATTTCGGAAAACAATTAAAAGTTACATCAATCACTACTGATGCCGTATTTGTTAGCACACAAAAAATTATTTCTGCTTCAAATGCAGACTTTACTCCCGATACAACAATAACAATTCGTTATGCCACAAAATTCGGAATACTCAGTACGAGTAAAATGATCTCCGACAAAAGATGGGGTTCGCGGCTCGAAGGGGCAAAAATTAATTCAATCAAGTATGGTAATTATTTTCCTTAATTAAAGAAAGCTTACTATACTTAATTTAGGTAGATTGCAGCCTCACTGGTCTTGCCCCGTGAATCGAGACAAACTTTTTCTCGCTTGAGCCACAACTCTTTTTCACAGTTTGAGACAAAGTTCATTTCCACCGAGTTTTAATAACAACTTAATGCATCCCTTTTTGCTACAAAATTATTTCAAAAAAATACATCCGAATTTTATAATTTTGTTACGTAATATTTACGTGTGGCAAAAAAGTGGAATCTTATTTTTTTATTAAAAAGTGAAATGAAATAACAAGCGAAGTAAAAGGAATAGATTTTGCGTCCAACAAGACATTTAGAGTTTATGAATAGGAGAAGAATCTATGAGTAGCGGACAGTCAATGTTGGTTTTAGGTGCAACGATATTATTTGCGCTGATTTCTCTGCGATTTAATACTGCAATGCTCCAAAACACTACTTTGGAGATACAAAATAAAGTTAATCTCACAGCATTTTCGCTTGCAGATGATCTTATAGAAGAAATTAAAGAAAAAGCCTTTGATCAAAAAACAATTGATTTTCAGGCCATAGCCGCAAATCAGCTTACCAGTGCTTATTCATTAGGGCATAGTGGAAGTGAAAGCTGGCCGAATTTTAATGATATTGATGATTACAACGGCTATTCGAAGTCAGTAGATTTACCTCACGCAGAAGGTTATACTGTAACAAGCAGTGTAAAATATGTTGACTCCGATGGTTCTGAATTATCAACCCAGAGCTTTTATAAGAAAGTTACTGTTACAGTAGCAAGCCAGTATCTAAACAACCCTGTAACAATAGCATTTATATTTTCACTTCACTCGAAGAATTAAGCAATGGCTTTATTACTTGATTTAATAGGCTCTGCTCTAATAGGCGGAATTCTAGTTCTGCAATTATTAAACATGAGCCTTTTTATACAGAATGCAGGCTTTTCTTCTGACAATGAACTTAAAATGCAGCAGAACGCCAAAACTCTGGCTGAAATAATAAATTATGATTTCAGAAAAATAGGGTACCAATTTGACAGTACTGCAATATTAACTGCTGAACAGAAAAAAATTAAATTTATAGGAGATTTGGAACGCCCCGGAGAAACAGGAGCCGGAATAATTGATACAATTGAATATTCTGTTCTCGATTCAACGTTTGCAATTGCAACTTCAAATCTGCGAGACATTGTTTTAGTTCGCATTTTAAATAACGCAGATTCAATAGCGGGGCCGTCTCTTGGATTAGTCGATATAAAGTTTTCCTATCTAGACAGTCTGTATTCAACTACCGCAGATCTATCTAAAATAAAATATATAAAGACTGAACTCTGGGTTGAGCCCACCGAAAAGGTTGATAATTTTATAACTGGTGAAAAGGATTCTGTTTTTACCTACTGGGAATTTACGATTCATCCGAGGAACATATAATGGGAAAAAGTTCATTGATTGTTATACTAGGAATGGGGATGATAGTATCATACTTCATATTAAAATTAAATGCTAACTCAAAGGAAAGTTTATCTACTACCGTAAATATGTTCGAACAGACCCAGGCAAGACTTATTGCAAATGCCGGTGTAGAGATTTATCTTGAAAAACTATATCAGGATCCCACTTTAATCAATACAACATCCTCTTCACAAAGCCTTTTTAGTGGTAGCTATGTTGTAACACTTGCAGGTACTTTGCCAAATGTTAGGGTAACTTCCACATCGAATTTCCAGGGAATTCAACATGTTTCTGTAGCAGATGCTTATCTGGAGCCAATCACTTTTCCCGATCTTCCGAGTGGTCTATATGTTTCTGCAAATTCTGTTACTAATACTAAGTTAACCGGGGATATGGAGATAAGCGGAGAAAACCATAATCCAGACGGTACTCCTACCGGAGATAGTTCTGAGGCAGTGTATGGTATTAGTGTTGATTCTGATGCTGATAGAACTGCAATATTAGGTGGGCTTAGTAAACCAGAGAAAGTTGTTGGTTTGATTGAGGCTACAGGAACTATTGGTTATCCAAGCGTTGAGGTTACTGATTTGGGAATAGATTGGGGCCAGGTATATCAATACATAGCCAATTCAGCCGACCAGACATTTATTGGTGATATCCCAAGTGGAGCAAATCTCGGGACATTGGCAAATCCTAAAATTACACTAGTAAATGCTGCGGCCAGCGGTTCCGGAACGATCACAATAAATAAAACCAACGGTTCAGGAATTATGGTTGTAAATGGGGACGTTAAATTCGCAGGGGATTTTACTTATCAAGGAATCATACTTTGTTATAAAAGTTCTAATTTATCATTTCAATCTTCCGGTACTAACCAGATAATTGGTGGTATAGTTGCGGCCGGCAATGAAGTTGAAATTAAAACGACAGGAACTATGAACATTAAATACAGCCTCGAGGCTATAGAAACTGTCAAAGATAATTTGAAATCAAATGGTTTTAAAATTTTGTCCTGGTATGAGTAAATAATTATTTTCTGAACTTACAAAATTCTATCCGGTACTACTTCTTCAACCTTCACAACTCCATTATTCCAATACTCTATAATTTTCCTCCTTTAATTATAATTTGTCATAATTAAGGGAAACTCATTATATTTAATTATAATTTTCTATAATTAAAGAAAATCTTACAAAATCGATGAAAATTGAACAATTTGTTTCCGGCAAATATCTGCAGCAGCAAAACTACAAAAGCTTCTCCCCTGCTAAAATTAATTCTTCCTGGACGTGGGAGGATGTGAAAATCAATACTCTGTTGGCTGAGGCTAACAGGAAAGTTGGAGGGCTCGATGCATTTTCTTTACATGTTCCTGATACAGATATTTTTATTGAAATGCATGTTATTAAAGAGGCAACCAAATCCAGTAAGATTGAAGGAACGCAAACCCATATTGAAGAGGCAATAAAAAAGGAATCGGAAATAGACCCTGAAAGACGGAACGACTGGCAGGAAGTAAGAAATTATATTGATGCAATGAACACCTCGATTAACAAGCTTAAAACTCTTCCTGTATCTACAAGATTATTAAAAGAAGCACACAAAATTTTAATGCGTGGCGTAAGAGGAGAACACAGGCATCCCGGTGAATTCCGCACGAGCCAGAACTGGATTGGCGGTGCAACTATAAATGATGCAGTCTATGTTCCGCCGGTGCATACCGAGGTTAACGAACTGATGGGTGACCTGGAGAATTTTCTTCACAACGAGCAGGTCGATGTTCCTGTTCTTGTGAGGGCAGCAATTGCACATTACCAGTTTGAAACTATTCACCCGTTCCTTGATGGAAACGGAAGAATAGGAAGGCTCCTTATAACTCTGTATATGGTAAGCTCCGGAGTTTTAACAAAACCGTCTTTGTACCTCTCCGATTATTTTGAAAAACACAGAACTCTTTACTACGACAACCTTAACAAGGTTAGAGAAAAGAACGGGCTTACCCAATGGATTAAATTTTTTCTTGCAGGAATTATTGAAACAAGCGATAAAGGTGTAAAGACTTTCAAATCTATCTTAAAGCTGAAAGAAGAAATAGAAGAAAAGAAAATTATATCTCTCGGCAAAAAACTGCCGACTGCAAAGAAGCTGATGAAATATCTTTACAAAAAGCCTGTCGTTACAGTGCAGGATATAAAAGAAGAATTGAATTTGTCCCTCCCTACTGCAAACTCTCTCGTATCCGATTTTGAGAAGCTGGAGATACTAAATGAAAAAACAGGCTACAAAAGAAACCGTGAGTTTGAGTTTACAGAGTATTTGAAACTTTTTAAAGATGAACATTAAAGAAAAACAATGAAAGCTGCCGTAATTCTTGAAACCTGTCTTTACGGAAATGATCTTGAAGCACTTGAACATTTTTATATTGATGTTATAGGACTTAAAACTATTGCTAAAACTCCCGGAAGAAATGTTGTAATGCAGTGTGGTAATGGTGCTTTAATTCTTTTTAATGGAAAAGCAACATGTCAGCCGGGAGGAAAATTCCCCGCTCACGGAACAGAAGGTGCCGGACATATCGCTTTTGTTATTAAACAAGAGGAACTGGAAATATGGCGTACTCACCTCGCTGATAAAAAAATTGAAATTGAAAAAGAAGTAACGTGGGAAGAAGGTGGAGTGTCAATTTATTTTCGTGATCCTGCGGGCAACAGTGTTGAACTTTCACCCCCTACTATTTGGGATGGGTTGGGAGGAAGACTTATTGAATCTCTATAATGTTGAAGGCTACAAAAGAAACCGTGAGTTTGAGTTTACTGATTACCTGAAGTTGTTTAATGATGGTTAGTTGATTATTGTTAAGTAATGTTGAAGTTACCTGACATTTACTTTAAGTTTCAACTAACAATTTCTTCTTACATTTATTTAATGGAAAGGGATAGGAAGAATGAATTTAGCTGTCCTATTTTATTTCCACTCGCTACATCTGCAAAAATTTCATAAAAATCCTTAATAGATGATAAAGGAGTTTAATTATATGAAACATCCTCTATTACTTTTTATTATAATATTTATAGTATTTTATTTTGCATTAACCTTATCCAGTTGTAAAAAAGATGATCCTACTGGACCTGGCGATGAAGATCTTTGTAACTATCTTAGTTTAAGCTCCGACTCACTTACAATCTCATTTTCACCCTGCGGCTATACTCTTGATGCAAATATCAACAGTGTTAATGTAAACTGCAGCGGAGGCCAGGGAACTTATGATATGCACTTCGAAACAATACGTGACTTTTCTCAACGAATTCTTTTTTATGAAGTTACTGTTAATGGTTCTGTTTGTTCATTCGGTACACGACCGGTATTTGCTCAAAATGATTTAACAGGAAGATGGGTTGGTATAGCACGAGGTTTATTGCTTGATTTAACTATTGATGCCTTGGGTAATATAACCGGAGGAAAATTCAGTTCTGTTTGGAATATTGATCAGAATGGGAATATAACCGGAAACGGTAAATGTAATTTACTTGATAATACGGGATTTGTCAGTGCAAATACTTCATGGACTTTAAGGATGAGCCCATATAAAAACAAAATAATAGGTGAATTGAATATTGATAACTCATATTTGGGTAGTATTTCCGTAGTACTTTTTCCAATATCTGAAAGCAGTTCCCCTTTCTGGAAAACATACAATTCTTCTTTACCAATTATAGTTCTGGATGCTTACTTTACCGATTCCAATTCCGGGTGGGCTGTTGGTCCATCAGGAATTATTACCCATACATCGGATGGAGGTAAAAACTGGCAGATTCAGCCAAGTGGAACCTCGGAAGTTTTAAGAGGAGTTCGTTTCAGAGATGCTTACAATGGAATTGTTGTTGGAAATAATGGAATAATTCTTAAAACTGTAGATGGAGGTGATACATGGACGCCGAAAGAAAGCGGGGTAATTAACCGACTTAACGCGATCTTTTTTATCAATGAAACTACTGGAATTATTGTTGGCGGAAGCGGTACTGTTTTAAGAACGACGGATGCCGGTGAAACCTGGACAGATCATACTGTTAGTTCTGCACCAACCCTTAATGCAGTTGATTTTGCAAATACAAACGACGGAATTGCCGTAGGACAATTTGGATCCATTATCCATACAAATGATGGCGGACTAACATGGTCGGACCAATCAATTTTTGGTGATAATCTGTATAGTGTTTCAATGCCTTATCCTGAAGTGGTTGTAGCTGTTGGCGGTGGTTTTCCTTCTGCAACAATTGCAACAACTTTTAATGGAGGTAGTACCTGGAATGAGGTCTCAACGGATAGTCTTGGGGCATTATACAATGTTTTATTAGTTGATGATGGCTTAGGTGGATTTGTTGGAATGGCTGTCGGAGAGAATGGAACTATTCTTTCAACTTTTGATTCCGGATCAACCTGGCTTTTTCAAACCAGTCCTTTAAATTCTGTTTTTAAAGAGATATTTTTTACAGATAATCCTTCATCAAATGGAATTATTGTTGATGAAGATGGAAATACATTACGATTAGAAGTGCAATAGTAAGAGTATTTATATCTTGTTAATATTCCGGGATAGATACCGGTATGAAGAAACCGTGAGTTTGAGTTTACTGAGTATTTGAAGTTGTTTAAAGATAGCTAAAAAAGAAATGATAGAGAATGTTATAAGTGAAAGTTATCTCGGCCGTCATGGTCGCAATGTAACACGTGCAGTATGAATTTAGAAGATATCGTTCAAAAAAGAATAAATGAATCTAATTCCTTAGAGGATTTATCACTCATATTAAAATATTTAATTGCTTATCATTCTGTTTGGACTGATGGTAGACTATATTCAATAAGAACCTTAGTTGATGTTGTTGATGGATTAAAAATTGAAATATATCATAATGAACATCCCCCACCACATTTCCATGTTAAAGCTAATGGAATCGATGCAAGTTTTTCAATAAAAGAATGCCAATTTATAGTTGGTAAAATAGGTAGCCGTGAACAAATGATGGTTGAGTGGTGGTATAAGAAATCAAGATTGAAATTAATTCAATTTTGGAATGATAGCCGCCCAAGTGATTGTCCAGTAGGGCTAATTTCGGAATAACTAAAATCAACTTTTCCTCGGCTCTCACAGACTCTTGTGACTTCCTTTGGATTACCTTTAAAATATTTGGGACTTTGATAATTGGGGGTGAATACTTTCTATAAATATTTAATCCCTAAAGGGATTGAACAAAAAAAATAAATTTTAATAGACTCATAAAATTATTTAAGAGATGATTTTAGTCCTGAAGGGACGACATATTTATAGATTAACAATAACCCGACAAAACAAGAATCCCGTAGGGTGATATAAAATATTTTGCCAGTATCCAGAATCAAGCATCTATCGCCCTCCTGATAGCTTGGAATTAAGACTTAATTAGATTAATTTAAAGCGTCGAAGAAAATTAAGATATAGTGACTTCGCAATAACTTCGCTATCTAATCCTAACTTTTCATATAGTGACAAATAGACCGGCTAATTATTTTAACTGCCGAAGCCTGGTTTATAATTTTTTAATATTTAATTAAAGGAGAATAGAATGAATATCTTTGTTGGTAACTTAGCTCCCGATGTAAAAGAAGATGAGCTTAAAGAGCTTTTTTCCAAGCATGGAAGGGTAAGCACAGTTAAAATTATCCGCGATATGTTCAGTCAAAGATCAAAGGGATTCGGCTTTGTTGAAATGCCCGGAAAAGCCGAAGCACAAAAAGCACTGACTGAATTGAATACTTTTGAGCTTAAAGGGAAGAAACTCAACGTTAATGAAGCAAGACCACAAAGGGAGAGAAGAGGCGGCGGCGGAAGAAGGTTTTAATAACCTCTTTGCAAAAGTTTTTCTTAGAAGATGTCATCCTTAATAAAAGATGACATCTTTACTTTACAACATTTAGCTTAGATGGGGCATTCACATTTACTTTAAAATTTTCTTTAGAATCTCCTTCTTTTAGTAAGAGTTGTAATCATAATAATTTAATCACGCTTCTCTTGATGTAATATATTCGGTATATTCTTTTGTCGAATATCCGGTTTTTGAGATCTGCCCACAGGTTAAACAATACCAGATAATTAACTGAACTATAACTTTGAAAGTGAGTAAAACAGGTTGAAAATTGTAAAGCAGATAACAAACCGGGAAAGCAGGTCTCTGGATCAGTATTTTTTAGATATTGGAAAAGTCGATCTTTTGACTCCCGGCGAGGAAATAGATTTAGCTATAAAAATAAGGAATGGAGATTTAGACGCACAGAATAAACTGGTAAAGGCTAATTTAAGATTTGTGGTTTCGGTTGCTAAGATGTATCAGAACCAGGGTCTTTCACTTGGCGATTTAATAAATGAAGGAAATATGGGTTTAATTAAAGCCGCCAAGCGCTTTGATGAAACGCGGGGATTCAAGTTTATCTCTTACGCTGTCTGGTGGATAAGGCAGGGCATAACAACTGCAATTGCCGACCAAACCAGGGTTGTCCGCCTTCCCCTTAACAGGATTGGAAATTTAACTAAGCTAAATAAAGCTTATTCAGCTTTCGAGCGTGAAAATGAAAGAACACCCTCTTCTGAAGAACTTGCACTGGTACTCGATGTTACGGCGGATGAAGTGGCTTTTACTCTTGAGACATCCAGACGCCATTTATCAATGGATGCTCCTTTAATAAACAATGACGAGAATAAAAACAGTTTGAAGGATGTTCTTCCGCATGAGAACCAGGACTCACCCGATAAAAACCTTATGAAAGAATCTCTTAGGAAGGAAGTTGCAAATATTCTATCTAACCTCGATGAAAGAGAAGCCGAAATAATCAAGCTCTCATTTGGAATCGGGAGTAATCATAAAGCTACTTTAGAAGAAATTGGTGAGATGTATAATTTAACAAGAGAAAGAATAAGACAGATTAAAGAAAAAGCTTTAAAAAAATTAAAAAATAAGAAAAGCTGCACCAGACTTAAGGATTATTTGGGGTAATATTCAAACGGGAGGAAAGTTTTTAAAAAGCAAACTACTTATTTTCTTAAATCTTCCCACTCCACTCTCTAATTTTCTTTACGAGTTCTTTAAGTACCTCTTCATCACTTCTGCCGGAGTTCTTCAACATATGAAATGAATGATCGGCTTCCTCCACTATATGAAGAGTCGCTTTATTCCCAAGCTTCTTTATAACAGGTTTCAGCAATTTAAGGTCCGTAAGTTTGTCTTTTGTTCCCTGCAGGAAAAGCATTGGAATAGAAACATTGAATAGATGTTCTGCTCTTTCATTAGACGGTTTACCAGGAGTGTGTAAAGGAAAGCCAAAAAACACAATGCCTTTTACGGATTCCATCCCGACTTTATCGGGATTAAATGCAGCCATCGAGGTCATCCTTCCGCCCATAGATTTTCCTCCGGCAAATAGAGGAATACCTTCTGCATATTCCTTTGCTGCTTTAACTGCTGAACGAACAGTTTGCATTAATATTGGGGCAGGGTCAGGTCTTTTAATTTTCTTTTCTGCATATGGGAAATTGTATCTTAAAGTTCCGACACCTTCTCCGGCAAGTAAAAAGGAAATCTTTTCCATAAAAGGATGCTTCATTCCGGCACCGGCTCCATGTGCAAAAAGGAGAAGAAATATTGGTTTCTCAGGCAAAACAAGTATCCCGCTTACTTCACCTGAACTATTAGACGCAGCGAATTTTATGTTATGAATTTCGAGCGACATTTTTTCTTATCATCTTTAATCAGTTTACCAAGTTGATTTATTATTTTTTTGGCAAAAATAAACCTTTAAAACGGATTTTAATAATCAACGACTTAAGGGTGTGTTGCCTAACTGACCCTTTATCAATTTATTGATCCTCTACGAGGATCATACTTTTAGGTTTTTATTCTGAGTTACAATAATTAAACATCTACGATGTTATTTAATAATAACAAACCTCGTTAGAGCCTGCCTGACGGCAAGGCAGGGTCATATTATTGTAAAAAGATAAAGCCAACATATTATAAATCCTCGTAGAGGATTAACAGAAATTATTTTCTAATGTTATGCAACAGACCCTTAAGTCGTGGGTTACTGAAGAATAAACAAAAAGTAACAAATGTTTTAACGGTTTCTGAAAGATTCATTTTAATCTCCTAAGTAAATTCCTGAAAATCATTTTTGTAAGCTTCTTTGGTTTCTTTCCCGCCTGTGAGGAAATTAATTGCCAGTCCGGCTCAGCAGATTCT
>MGZZ01000116.1 GCA_001802795.1 Ignavibacteria bacterium GWC2_36_12
CATTTAGTGTTAGTGACGAAGAAGAATATCCGTTTGCAGCTATGTGCGGGTACTCATCATATGAAATCGATGCCTTTAGAAATTACTTAATGAATAAGTACTATAATAACTTATTTAATTTGAATAAGAAATGGAATCCTGATAGTACCTGGAAAGATTTTAATTCATGGTCAGAGATTACTCCTGGAAATTATAATTGGCATTTATATGTGGATTCCCTGTACTCGTATCCCAAAGGACGTGTAGATTGGATTAATTTTCGTACAGAGCAGCTATCTGCTTTTATTGGATCTTTAGCAGAAATAACTTCGTCATTTGGTTTTCAAATGGGAGTTCAGATTGGTTCTATATATGATGATCTGATAGAAAGAAGAGGATGGGTTGATCCCATAAAATTGTTTGAGAAAGCCAACTCAATTCACGTGGCAGATATTTATCAATATAGTGAAAATTTCGATTTTGCAGCGGAATACTTACATTCGATTTGTAAATTTTGGACTGTAACAAATAATATGATTTGTGAACCCATTCGATTTTCAACTGAAACTAATTGGCCAGATTTTGATAATAAAGAACCTTCCTTTCTTTCACAAAAATGGGGGGAACAATTAATTAGTTATTATAACAAAGGTGCATCTGAATGCTATGTCGTTGGTTGGGATATAACTACAGGTAAATTAGACAGTTGTAAGTTTTTATATGAAGCTTGGAGAAATATTTTACTAGAATATTCTAATAAAAAAGTTGTTAAAGCCATAAATCAATATGCAGTTCATTTAAGTACTGAACAAGTTCTATATAATCATAATACCAAATCTTTAGAGAATAGAAGATTTGAATTATATAATTCAATAATAAACCAAGTCCCTTATGTGTCAACAAGTGGTAATTATAATAGTAGCAAAGATATTATAACAAATTATATGATTGAAAAGAATCCGACCTACTTAAATAATTATTCGGGGGTTTACTTTACACAATCTAGCGAATATATAACTGATGCAGCTTACTTAGGATTAATAAAAGACTCTGTCAAAACAGCTTATTTAAATACAACTTTGAACTCAAATAACGGAAACGAAGAATATGAATTAATTCAAGGATTGAAAAATGAGTATAATGAAATCCGCTCAGCCTTAGATCTTATCAGACGATCTACTAAATATTTCTATGACGGTATTAAATAATAATAGAATATAAACCACCTGTGAATAAGCCAAATGAAATGAATGAAATTTATAAGGGGAGTAAAGTGGCAAAAAATACCATTTACAATTTACTTGGTTATGGTATCCCATTAATAATTGCTTTAGTTCTAATTCCTTCATTAATAAAAGGACTAGGAGAAGAAAGATTTGGCATTCTAAATTTAGTTTGGATTGTAATTGGGTATTTTAGTTTTTTTGATTTTGGGATCGGAAGAATACTAACAAAAATAATTGCTGAAAAAATTGGTTTAAATCAATTTAAAGAAATACCTAAAATATTTTGGACATCCTTTTTGATCATGTTAGTAGTCAGTACACTGGGAACTTTTTTTTTACTATTTCTAATTCCCTATCTCGTTAATAGTATTTTCATTATTTCTAAAGATTTTCAGCAAGAAACTATATCTACTTTTTATGTATTAGCTATATCAATTCCAATTGTTACTACAACAGCTGGTTTAAGAGGTGTATTGGAAGCTTATCAGAAATTTGATACTATAAATGTCATAAGAATTTTTCTTGGTGCATTTACATTTCTCGGTCCGTTGCTCTGTTTAATTTTTATAAATAGTTTATTTTGGATAGTTATTGTATTAATAATTATACGAATAGGGGTATGGATTTTATATTTATTGCAATGTTTTAAAGTTAGTTCTGATATTAAAAAGGAAGTAAAATTTAATTCCGGTTTAGTTATTCCAATTCTGAAATTAGGAGGTTGGATAACCGTTGCAAATTTAGTGGCTCCCTTTATTATTTTTTCGGATAGATTCTTGATAGGAGCTTTGGTTTCTGCAACGGCAGTAACATATTACGCAACTCCCTATGAAGTAGTTACCAAGTTACTTTTAATACCAGGGGCACTTGTTGTAGTTTTATTCCCAGTATTTTCTGCCAGTTACAATGTCAATCCAGATTATTCAAAAAAATTGTTTTTGAGCGGTACCAAATTTATTTTTTTAATCTTATATCCAGTAATCCTTTTAATAGTAACATTTTCTTATGAAGGGATAGAACTTTGGTTGGGGAAAAAATTTGCAGATAATAGCTATTTAATTTTGCAGTTTTTAGCTATTGGTGTACTTTTAAATAGTCTTGCTGCGGTACCTTTTAATTTTTTCCAGGGAATAGGAAAACCCAAAATTCCGGCTTTGGTAAATTTAGTAGAGTTACCTTTTTATTTATTGATTATGTGGGTTGTTATAAAAAAATGGGGAATAAATGGAGCTGCTTTAATTTGGTTATTAAGAATTTTTATTGACGCTGCCATTTTATTTATTATTGCCCAGAAAATCATTGATATTTTTCATGATTCTAAAAATAAAATATATATATTCTTTGCAATGATTTTTATATTGGCTTTTCCATTCGTTGTCCATGATCTCTACTTAAAGATAATCTTTGCTTTAGGAACCCTTATTATTTATATGATTATAACCTGGAAATATTTTCTGGAAATTGATGAAAGAGCATATTTGATTTCAAAATTTAATAAGGTTCGTTTAAATTCCTGAAAATATGGTATATAGAATTGCAGGCGTTGTTGTTTTATTTAATCCCGATGATGGTTGTATCGAAAATATTAATTCATATTTAAATCAAATAGATTATCTTCTTGTTGTTGACAACTCTGATGTACAAAATTCTTCATTAGTTAATAAACTGATTCAAAATTCCAGGATAAAATATGTTTTTAATAATCAGAATCTTGGGATTGCAAATGCATTAAATCAGGCTGCAGATTTTGCTTTTAAGAATGGATTTGATTTTTTATTAACTATGGATCAGGACTCCTCGGTTGATTCGAAACTTATCGAAAATTATAGGAAGTTTTTTTTATCAAGTAATTTTTCTGACATTGGAATTTTAGCTCCGGTTCCAAATTATTACCCTGAATCTGATGAAGAAAAACTACCAGGCAGCAAAGAAAAAGATGTTGTTATTACATCTGGCTGCTTATTGAATTTAAGAATATTTGAAAAAGTTGGTCCGTTTAAGGAAGACTTATTTATTGATTATGTTGATTTTGAATATTGCTTAAGATTGTGGAGGAAGAAATATAAAGTTGTTCAGTTATATTCGGCAAAGATTTATCATCAGTTGGGAAATCTGGAGAGAAAAAATATTTTATTTTGGAAGGTATATATAACGAATCATACTCCTATAAGATACTACTATAGAACAAGGAATAGGTTGTATGTAGATATTAAATATTTATTAGTTTATTCTTCCTTTGTGTTTAAAGACATTTTTATCTTTTTTAATGAATTGGTAAAAGTAATTTTTTTTGAGAGAGATAAGTTATCCAAACTAAAAATGATACTACTTGGAGTAAAGGATTTTTTAAGAAACAAGTATGGAAAATTTGAGAGTACATAAAAATAATTATAGGGGAGAAGCCATGAAAAAATTAATCAATATTCTTATCATTTCTTTCTATTTACAATTAAATATTTTTGCACAGGGTTGGAATGCTCAGCTAAACCCATTACCAACAACTAATGATTTGAATTCTGTCAGATTTATAAACGAAACAACAGGTTGGGCAGTAGGTTCTTTGGGAACAATTATTAAAACAACAAATAGCGGAGTGAATTGGACAAAACAAACAAGTGGAACAACTTATACATTGCGTTCAATTTCATTTATAAATCAAAATATTGGTTGGACTGCCGGTGAGGCTGGAATAATTCTTAAAACAACTGACGGTGGACAGCATTGGATAAATCAATCTCATGTATTTGAAGATTATAATTCTATTTACTTTATAGATCAGAATATTGGTTGGGTAGTAGGATATAATGGAGCTATTTATGCAACAGTTGATGGGGGTAATGTCTGGACAAAGCAAACAAGTGGAACAAATAATTGGTTACAATCAATCCAATTCATAGATCAAAGCACTGGCTGGATTGCAGGGTGGGGTGGTACAATTCTTAAAACATCTAATGGTGGAATAAATTGGGTGGAACAAGAAAGCGGAACAAATACAAACTTATCATCTGTCTATTTTGTGAATGAAAGTATAGGTTTTATTATAGGAGAAAATGCTACTTTAATTAAAACAACTGATGGAGGAATTACCTGGAAAAATCAATCAAGCGGAGCTGATTTATTAGTATCAATTTTTTTCTTGGATACCAATACTGGTTGGATATTAAGTCCTTTTGGTGAGATCCTGAAAACTACTAATGGTGGAATTGATTGGATAGAATACCAAACAGGTGGTTATTATTTGAACTCAATTTATTTTACTGATCAGAATAATGGTTGGATAGTTGGTTACAATGGTTCAATCTTAAAAACAACGGATGGTGGATTAAATTGGTCAATTCCATTAAATGAAATACTTTCCAATTTGTTAGACATTTTTTTTATAGATAAAAATACAGGTTGGACCGTAGGAGTAAATGGTACAATTCTTAAGACCACTAATAGCGGTAATAACTGGATTGGTCAAACAAGTGGAGTTAATACGACCTTAAACTCAGTTTATTTTATAGACCAGAATACTGGGTGGATAGGAGGAAGTGGCACGTTTCTCAAAACTATAGATGGAGGTTTAAATTGGATAATTCAAACAGACATTACAAATAAATCATTAATCTCTATTTATTTTATTAATCAGGATACCGGATTTGTTGTTGGAGAGAATGGAACTATTCTAAAAACAACAGACGGTGGCTCCACGTGGATTAATAAATCAAGTGGAACAACTAAAGATTTACGTTCAATTTATTTTGTTGATCATGAAAGTGGTTGGATTGCAGGAGCGGGCTCGATGTTTGTCCCTCCTTCATATATAGTCTATTATAAAATAATTCTTAAAACTACAGATTGTGGTGAATCGTGGATAAAGCAGGTAGATGAATATTCTCAACCAGTATATTCTATTTATTTTTTTGATAATAATACTGGTTGGGCTTTGGGTTTAGAGTTACTTAAGACAACAAATGGAGGAATAAGTTGGTTTGAATTGGGTGATAATATAAATGCGCATGACATCTACTTTAAAGATCCAAACAATGGATGGATTATAGTTGGAGGCAATGGTCTTGATGCTGAGCGAGATATTCTTTATACCTATGATGGTGGTCTTAACTTTGTAAATCAAACAGATAACTTTGACAATCCTCTAAATTGTATTTTTTTTATAGATCAAAATACAGGATGGGCAGCTGGTGATGGAGGTATAATCCTTAAAACGACTAATGGTGGGGCTTTTGTTGAAGGTGAACATAATTTACCAAGTGATTTTGCATTATCTCAAAACTATCCAAATCCATTTAATCCAATCACTAAAATAACCTATCAAATTCCACAGACAAGTTTTGTTTCTCTTAAAATTTATGATATTCTGGGAAGAGAGGTAACAACTCTAATTAACGAAGAAATATCAGCAGGAAGTTATGAAGTTGAGTTTGATGGAAATAATTTATCAAGCGGAATTTATTTCTATAAACTTCAGGCAGGAAATTATACTTCCGTTAAGAAAATGATTTTGATGAAGTAATGGACATTATTCTTTCGATAATTATAGTTAATTACAATTCTAAAAACGTGATTTTGGATTGTTTATCATCCATTAAAAATATAAATGAAAAATTTAATTTCGAAGTATTTGTTGTTGATAATGCTTCTTCAGAAAGTATAGCAGAATTAGAATCTTCTTTCCCCCAATTCAAATTCATTTATAATGAAAAAAACTTAGGATTTGCAGCCGCAAATAATATTGGAATCAAAAATGCAAAAGGAAAATATATTTTACTCCTAAATCCAGACACAATTATAAATGAAAATTCTTTTCAACCAATGATTGAATATCTTGAAAAACACAATGATGTTGGAATTGTTGGTTGTAAAATTTTTAATGCCCTGGGAGAAATAGAAAGGTCCACACATTCATTCCCTACTTTGGCAAAAGAATTTGTGCATGCAAATGAATTTATTAAAAACTTTTTTGTATATGAAAGTTGGGCAAGTAAACTTCTCAAAAATAGTTTAAAGACTAAATCAATGGATAGCTATTGGAACCACGATAGCATAAAAGAAGTTGATCATGTAACTGGTGCTTGTATGATGGTAAAAAGAGAAGCAGTTGATAAAGCGGGGCTTTTGGATGAAGCTTTTTTTTTATACAATGAAGAAGTGGAATGGAGCCTGAGAATAAAAAAAGCTGGTTATAAATCTATCTTCCTACCTGATTCAAATATAATTCATCTTTTTGGACATTCTACTAAACAAAAAGTGCAGAAACAGACACTTAACAAACTTTTAGTCGAAAGATATAGGGGTATGTTTTATTTCTTTCAAAAACACTATGGTTTTATTAGATTGTTATTATTAAGGATTATTGTACTGCAGGGTTTTGGTTTTAGACTGATTTTGAATTATCTTACTACCGTAAAAGTGCAAAAAGATAAAAAAAATGAATTACTTAATGAAAGAAAATTTATTAAGGAGATAATATCTTTGGTATATCTTAAAAACTATGATTGGAGAAAGACTTTATGAACATTGCTTTTATTAATCCTCCATTCTTCCCTAAATACTCAAGGGGATCTAGAAGCCCGGCAGTAACTAAAAGCGGAACAGTGTATTATCCAATTTGGTTAGCATTAGCTGCAGGTGTTGCTGAAAAAAACGGACATAACATAATTTTGATCGATGCACCCGCAGAACCAATAACTGCTGATGAAACCTTTCAAAGACTTTCATCCTTTAACCCTGATATTGCTGTTATTGAAACAAGCACAGGCAGTATAAGTACCGATATCAGATTTTCTGAAGAAATAAAGATTAGATTTTCCGGTTGCTTTGTTTGTCTTGTAGGTAACCATGCAACCGCTTGCGATATAGAAACTTTAAAGCAATCTAAAATTATTGATGCTGTTGCTCGAAATGAATATGAAGCAACAATAGTAGATTTAGCTGAGAGAATAGAGAGAAAAGAATCTCTCGAGAATGTTCTTTCATTAACCTGGAGGAAGGGTGACGAAATTATTGCAAATAGTCATCGTCCTGCAGCTACTCAGGAAGAACTTGATACAATGCCTTTTGCCAGTGAAATATTTAAAAGATTTTGTGATCCTAAAGATTATTTCTTTTCTGCTGGAAGATACCCACAGATAATGGTTTATACTGGAAGAGGGTGTCCTTACCTTTGTACATGGTGTGTCTATCCACAAAATTTTTATGGACATGCTTATCGTCATCGTACACCGCAAAGTATTGCAGCAGAATTTAAATACATTGAAGAGAATTTTCCTGAAGTGGTTGAAGTAACGATTGAAGATGATACT
The DNA here is from genome assembly GCA_001802795.1 of Ignavibacteria bacterium GWC2_36_12. GTDB lineage: Bacteria > Bacteroidota > Ignavibacteria > Ignavibacteriales > Ignavibacteriaceae > RBG-16-34-14. Next base: position 7,511 of record MGZZ01000116.1, read on the forward strand.
TTTACAGTTTATAAGAACCATATTATAGAAATCTGCAAACTACTAGTTGAGCAAAAAAATAAACTTACGTGGACTTGTAATGTTCGAGCGGATCTTGATGAAGAGACCATGCGTTGGATGAAGAAAGCAAATTGCAGGTTAGTAATTGTTGGATTTGAAAGTGGTTCGAACAAAATCCTTGCCTTAATGAAAAAAGGGATGAGGGTTGAACGCTTTAAAGCTGCTGAGAATGCAAGAAAGACAGGATTATTAATTCACGCTTGTTATATGATGGGAAATAGAGGAGAAACTTTAGAAACAATGCACGAGACTTTAGAGTTAGCAAAAAAAATGAATACAGATACGGCACAATTTTTCCCATTAATGCTTTATCCAGGAACAGAGGCTTATGACTGGGCTAAGAAAGAAGGATTAATAACTGCTAAAACATGGGATGATTGGTTAACACCAGAAGGATTGCATAATACGGTTGTAGGTACACATGATTTAGCTTCTCAGGAGATTGTAGATTTTTGTAATTATGCAAGGCGGGAATATTATTTACGTCCGGCTTACATACTAATGAAAATGAAAAATATATTAAAACATCCTTCGGAATTGCGAAGGACAGTAAAAGCTTTTTTTACTTTTCAGAAATATTTGTTTAATGGAAAAAATAAGGAGAATAAAGAAATATTTGATAAAAAAATTGAAAACATTAGAAAAACTAATCCCGACAGTCCCGGGAATGGTTCAATAAGTTATTCAGAGAGTATGGATGAACTTCAAAAAGCCGATGCGAATAACTGAAATCAGATAATTTTTCTAGAAATATTCTATATAGCAAAGCCGGATAAACACCGGCTTTTTTATTTATTAATTTAGTTCATTTATTAAAGTTTGTATATTTTATCGCCGTTTAATTTAAATGAGTTTATGAAATTAGTTTTTTGGATTTCAATTTTTATTTTAATTCATTCTTATTTGCTTTACCCGGGTATTATTAAAATTATTTCATTGTTTTTTAAGCAGAAAAAGTATGAAAATGAGCCGCCATTTACGATTTCTATTTTAATATCAGCTTATAACGAAGAAAAAGTTATCAGGGAGAGATTAAGCAATATAGCAGGCTTGGATTATGATCTTAGGAAGGTGGAAGTATTAGTGGGCTCCGACTGTTCATCCGATAAAACGGATGAACTGCTGTTAGAATTTAAAAAAGAATATCCCTGGTTATCTGTTTATTTATTCGAAAAAAGAAGAGGCAAAGTATCGGTAATTAATGATTTGGTTAGAGAAGCAAAAAATGAAATTTTGCTATTTACAGATGCAAATACTGAGTTCGATCAATTCTCTGCAAAATATTTAGTTGCTCACTTTAATGATCCTTTGGTAGGTGGAGTTTGTGGGAGATTAAGATTATTAGAATATAAAGCAGATCCTAAAAAAAATATTGAAGAAAAAAACTATTGGGAATATGAAACTTTAATTAAAAAACCCGAAGGTAAATGTGGCATTCTGATTGGAGCCAATGGGGGTATATTTGCTATCAAACGAAGGTTATTCCAAGAAATTCCTTTAGAAAGACCGGTAACAGATGACTTATATATTTCTCTTTCCATTCTAAAGCAAAAATATAAATTTATTTATGAGCCGAATGCTATTGCATATGAAGAAGTTGCACCCTACTTAATTCACGAGTTCAAAAGGAAAATTCGTTTTAGTGCAACTAATTTTTATACTTTAATATATTTTATATATCTACTGTTTAGTAAAAACGTATTATTATCTTATGCCTTTTGGACGCATAAAGTTATAAGATGGTTAACGCCGATATTTTTGATATTAATTTTTATATTAAATGTATTCCTGATCGATCAGAATATTACATTTAAAATATTTTTATTGGTACAAGTAATATTTTATATGTTAGCAATTTCAGGTTTCTTACTAAAAAAAATCAATGTACGTATTTCTCCATTACTAATGAGTTTCTATTTTTTGATGACAAATGTTGCATTATTTATCGGTCTGATTAAATTTCTTTTTGGTAGACAAACAGCTTTCTGGCAATCAACCCCACGTTAAAGATGGCTAAGAAATTAGAAAAAATATTAATTCTCGCTATAGATTTCCTCACTATCAATCTCGCCTGGATTTTATTCTTTGGGATTAGAGTTCAATCCGGTTGGTTTGCCTTAATTATAATGCCCGAATTTTTCATCCCGATGCTTGTTATCTATTTCTATTGGCTTATCATTTTTACTTTCGTTGGAATGTACCGCACCTGGTTTGCTGCTTCAAGGTTTGATGAAATTTCTACTTTATTTAAAGCTTCTTTTGTCGGAATATTTATTTTGTTTTTTCTGATATTCCTTGATGATTATACCCATAGTGTCTCTTCTGCCAACAGAATACTGATATTTATTTATTGGGGAATATTCCTGGGGCTTGTAAGCGGAGGAAGACTTTTTATCAGGAGTTTCCAGCGCAATTTGCTTATTCGCGGCATAGGTCGTAAAAATGTATTAATAGTAGGTTTTAATAGTAAAGCAAAGGAAGTACACGATCAGTTGCTTAAACACAAGGCTTTGGGGTTAGATGTTAAGGGATATGTATCATCAAATGGGGGAGGTAGTGCGGAGGATAACTATAAAGCTGTAAGTGTTATTGGTACAATTAGAGAAATTGAAAGACTTATTGATGAAACGAATGCACAGGAAATTATTTTAGCTCTGGAGAAAGATGATCAGGATATTTTAATACGGTTGATTTCAAAGTGCGATCAGAAAAATGTTAGAATAAAAATAGTTCCTGATCTTTATGAAATATTAAGCGGACAGGCTAAAACCTCCCAGATTTACGGGATGCCCCTGATTGATATAATGCCGCAGTTAATGCCCGAATGGGAAAAGAAATTAAAAAGGCTGTTCGATATTATAATCTCTCTTTTAATCTTAATAGTTACTTTACCAGTATGTATTATTTCAGCCATAGCAATAAAATTTGATTCAAAAGGACCTCTCTTTTTTAGACAGGAAAGATGCGGGCTAAACGGTAAATCATTTACTATTGTCAAATTCAGGTCGATGTTTAGTGATGCTGAAAAGTTATCCGGACCCGTTTGGTCTAAGAAAAATGATCCGAGGATAACAAGAGTTGGTAAATTTATAAGAAGAGTAAGGATAGATGAAATACCGCAAATGTACAATGTTCTTAAAGGGGAAATGAGCTTAGTGGGTCCCAGACCTGAAAGACCTTTTTTTGTTGAGAAGCTCGCAGACGAAATTCTTTACTATAAAAGAAGGCTTAAGGTAAGACCCGGAATAACGGGCTGGGCACAGGTTAAACATAAATATGATGAATCGTTAGAGGATGTGAAGATTAAATTAAGATACGATCTTTTCTATATTGAAAATATGTCGTTAAGAATGGATTTTAAAATAATACTTAGAACAATTTATATAGTTCTGTTCGGTAAAGGGCATTACAATTAATATTTTATTATAGAGACAAAATGGCTGAAAACAAATCGCTGGTAATTATTCCCACATATAATGAACTGGACAACATAAAAAAGTTAGTACCGGATATTCTTAACAGGTATGAAAATGTGGATATACTTGTTGTGGACGATAACTCTCCAGACGGTACGGGTAAATACATAGCGGAACTTTCTGAATCTGACAGTAGATTAAAATATATCCTTAGGGAACAAAAGATGGGGTTAGGTACCGCTTACATAGCAGGATTTAAATATGCACTACAAAATAGTTACGCTTACATTTTTGAAATGGATGCAGACTATTCTCACGATCCACTGGAGATTGATAATTTTCATAAGGCAATCGAAGATAGTGATCTCGTACTTGGCAGCCGCTATCTGACGGGAGTGAATGTTGTTAACTGGCCTATGCGCAGGCTTTTGCTTAGTTATTTTGCAAATCTTTATACAAGAATTATTACCGGTCTTCCTGTTCACGATGCGACTGGCGGTTATAAATGTTTTAGAAGAGAGGTTCTCGAGGCAATTAATCTTGACAAAGTGAAATCTAACGGATATGCTTTCCAGATTGAGATGACATTTAAAGCCTGGAAGAAAGGATTCAGGATGAAAGAAATATCGATCATCTTTATAGACCGCATGAAGGGGAAATCGAAGATGTCCAGGAAAATTGTACGTGAGGCAATTTTCATGGTCTGGAAGTTAAGAGTGAATAGTTTTCTGGGAATTCTTTAGGAATAAAAGTGGATCTTTCTATAATCATAGTGAATTATAACGTTAAGGAATTCCTCCAGAATTTAATTTACTCTATTTATAAAGCCGGGGGGAAAATAAATTATGAGATAATAATTGTAGATAATGCCTCCGACGACGGAAGTGTTGAATTCCTCCGGGAAAAATTTCCGGATATAAAATTAATTATTAATGAAAAAAATCTTGGCTTTAGTAAAGCTAACAACATCTGTTTATCCATTGCCAAAGGGAAATATATTCTTCTCTTAAACCCCGATACGATAGTTCAGGAAGATACTTTCGAGAAAATGATTAAATTCTTTGAGCAAACTCCCGATGCCGGCATGGCAGGCTGCAAAATTCTCAACCCGGACGGAACTCTTCAGCTTGCCTGCAGAAGAAGCTTTCCGGGACCATGGACATCATTTTGCAAGGTGACTGGTTTAAGTAATCTTTTCCCAGGTAGTAAATTATTTGCAAGATACAATCTTACCTATCTTGATGAAAATCAAACATACGAAGTTGATGCTATATCAGGCTCTTTCATGATGCTGAAAAGGGAAGCGTATGAAAAGGTCGGTAAGCTCGATGAACAATTTTTTATGTATGGTGAGGATCTTGATTGGTGTTATAGAGTACAAAAGGAAGGTTACAAAGTTTATTATGTTCACGATACTCAGATAATTCATTATAAAGGAGAAAGTACTAAAAGAAGCAGTATAGATGAAACAAAAATATTTTACAATGCCATGCATCTGTTTGTAAAAAAACACTTCGCAAGTTCAATGCTTGTTGAATTGATTTTGAGATCAGGTATCGGTTTCAGAAAGTTTTTTGCATTCCTTGGGAAAAGAAAACTTATTTTGTTCTCTGTTATAACCGATTTTATTCTTTTTAACTTTTCACTTTACATTGCAGAAAGATTTTATATTTATTTATCAGACTGGCCGGGCTTTCACGATTATCATCTGCCGATAATCTATACTGTTCCTGCACTCATTCATATTATCGTAGGATCTTCGTTCGGGGTTTACAAAAAAGATTCTCTCTCGGTTCTGAAAAATTTTGCAGCAATAATAGTAAGTTTCTTTATTTTGTCTTCCATCACTTTCTTTTTTAAAAACCTTGCGTACAGCAGGGCTGTTGTTATTATCACATATCTTTTACTATTCTTAACTTTAACTTTTTGGAGAACGATAGCAAAGCTTGTATTTAAAGTCGGTGCCGATAAATATGAAGTTGGCAAGAAAACCTTAATAGTAGGTCTCAACAATTATGTAATACAAATTGCAGATAAACTAAAATCTAAGAAGACGGATTTACATTCTGTAACAGGATTAATTGGTTTTTCAAACAAAGATATTGGGAAGAAAATCGGAGAGCTTGAAGTAATTGGAACTACAGATAACATTGAGAAAATAATTCGCGATAAGCAGGTTCATGAGGTGATATTTTCATCGCAGGAACTTTCTTACAACCAGATGATGAAAATAGTATCAAAATGCCAGGATGAAAATGTAGAGTTTAAGTTGATTGGGGATAATTTGGATTTCATCGTTGGTAAAACATCTGTTTCCATGCTCGACGATATACCATTAATACAAATCAGTTATAATATTTCAAACCCGTTACAAAAATTTATCAAATCGTTATTCGATTATTCTCAAGCGATAGCTGCTTTGTTTTTTATATATCCTTTCATATATTTCATTACGAAAGTAACTAAAAAGCAAACGGTTTTTAGGAATTTTATTCTCAGCGTCCCACATATTTTTACCGGGAAAGTCAGTTTCGTAGGACCCCAGAAAGCTGAAAGCAACGGCAACTTATATTTAGGAAAAAGAGGATTAACAGGTTTGTGGTACACTGAGAATACAGATGAACGTGATTATGAAAAGCTCAATATTTTTTATGCCAAGAATCAAAACATCTGGCTCGACCTCGAAATATTGGGTAAGACACTAAATAAGATGTGGAATACCAGACCATAAGATGGCTAAAAATATACTAGATTTTGAAAAGCCAATTGTTGAGCTTGAAGCTAAGCTTGAGGAGATGAGAAAGTTTTCAGGTGATCTCGATATTGGAAAGGAAATCCAGAAGATTGAAGATAAGGTCAGGCAATTGAAAGAAACACTTTATAAAGATCTTACCCGCTGGCAAAGGGTACAGCTTGCCCGCCATCCCGACCGACCTTTTACACTCGATTATATTTATGAGATGACAAGTAATTTTATCGAGCTTCATGGAGACCGCAACTATAAGGATGATAAAGCGATTGTCGGCGGATTAGCTCAGTTAGATGAATATAAAATCGTAATAGTTGGGCATCAGAAAGGAAGAGATACCAAAAGTAATTTATTTAGAAACTTCGGCATGCCTAATCCCGAAGGTTACAGGAAAGCTCTTCGGCTGATGAAACTTGCTGAAAAATTTAACAGACCTGTCGTTACTTTGATAGATACACCCGGGGCTTACCCTGGTGTGGAAGCGGAAGAACGAGGACAAGCCGAAGCAATTGCAAGAAACTTATTTGAGATGAGCAGGTTAAAAGTGCCTATCATTGTTGTAATAATTGGCGAGGGGGCAAGCGGTGGTGCTCTTGGAATAGGTTTGGGCGACAGGATTTTGATGCTGGAGAATTGCTGGTATTCGGTAATCAGTCCCGAGTCATGCTCAAGTATTTTATGGAGAAGCTGGGATTATAAAGAGCAAGCAGCAGAAGCTTTAAAGCTTACAGCACCCGATCTTCTTGAGCAGGAAATAGTTGATCGTATTATACCTGAACCAATGGGGGGTGCACATAAAAATCATAAAGAGGCTGCTGCAATCTTAAAGAACGCTTTAAAAGAAGAATTGTCCCAGCTAATAAAAATTAAACCCGAAAAACTTGTTGAAACGCGGCGCGAGAAGTTTGGCAAAATGGGTGAGTTTATAGAATAAATTTATTCAGCTAAGGGGAAATAATGAAAAAAATATACTTTATTATTTTAATACTTTCGTTCTCTTCGGATTTACTACCACAATTGAAACTTTCTTATAATTCCAAAGATGTTATTGGAGAAAACAGGATTACAGGTTATGCTTTTAATACTGATTCTGTAAAAGTAGTTAGTCAGAAATCTCCTGCATTAGCTTGTGTGTTATCACTTTTAGTCCCTGGTTTGGGGCAGGTTTACAATGGTGAAATAATTAAAGGATTATTATTTGCTACTGGTGTTGTGGCTGGTACATATTTACTTGTATTTAGTGGAGGAGATTTCGAACATGAATCTTCAACTAGTGAACCTTTATTTTATACAGGAATGATCGTTGCCGGGGTAAGTTATCTCTGGTCTATTATTGATGCACCTGTTTCAGCATCAAGAATAAATGAAGAGAGGAGACTTAACCTCTTAGGTGGAGAAATTGAATTACAGACTTGTTTTAGTAATAAAGACGTTCGTTTTTTTACAAGAATTTATTTTAATTGACTGAAACCCTTTTAACTGTTCATTCCCTTTCAGTCTAAACATTGTTGGAAATTATCTCTCTATTATCCTTCCTTTTTAATACATTTATAATTAAAAATTTTATAAATAGATAATGATTGAAAACAAAACAGAAATTCGTGTCCGCTATGCCGATACCGATCAGATGCACTTTGTATATAATGGAAAGTACCTTGAGTACTTTGAAGTAGGCAGAACCGAGCTGCTGAGAGAAATCGGATTACCATATGAAGCAATAGAGAAAGAAGGATTTCTTCTTCCTGTACTTGAAGCGTATGTTAAATACAAGCTGCCTGCTTATTATGATGATGTTTTGGTAGTAAAGTCTTTCCTAAAAAAAAATCCTGATCTGAAAGTTCATATTGATTATGAAATACTTAGAAAAAACAGTACAGATTTAATAGCTGAAGGTTTTACTATTCATGCGTTTATCGACAAAAGAAATAAAAAAGTTACGCGACCTCCGGATTTTTTTGTTAAGGCAATAAAGAAATTCTTCCCCGAAGTTTTATAATGATAGAAAAGATTAAAGAACTTTCAAAAGATACAGTTGTTTACGGCATAAGCACTATTGTTGGCAGGTTTCTTAATTTTATTTTAGTCCCCTTTTATACCAATATTTTTATTCCTGCAGATTACGGCGTTATTACAAACGTGTACGCATTTATAGCGATAATGAATATTATATTCATATACGGTATGGATGCGGCTTATCTCAAATTTTCTAAAGATAAAGAACTGGGAAGTGAAAAAGATAATTTTTCTACGCCATATTTCTCAGTTTTGATATTATCATTTGTCTTTTGTCTTTTCATTTTACTTTTAAGAAATGGAATTGGAAGCGAACTAGCAGTTCCAGCAAACTATAACTACCTGCTCATTTTAGTCTCTGCCATTCTTTTTACTGATTCAATTGCCGTATTGCCATTTATCAAACTAAGAATAGAAAGAAAAGCGAAGAAGTTTGCATTATTTAAGATTATTAATATTTCAATTAACGTTTTACTCAACCTTATTTTAATTCTGAAATATAAAATGGGAATCGAGGCTGTTTTTATCAGTAATCTTGCAGCATCTGCTTTTACATTTTTGTTGTTGATTCCTTCAATTATTAATTCCCTAAAACTTTCTTTTAGTAAAAAAATATTTAACAGAATGTTAAAGTTCGGGCTGCCCTATCTTCCTGCCGGGTTAGCATCGATGATCATACAGGTTATTGACAGACCTATAATGGAACATCTCACCGATCTTAAGACTCTCGGAATTTACCAGGCAAATTATAAGCTTGGAATATTCATGATGCTGTTTGTCAGTATGTTTCAGTATGCCTGGCAGCCTTTCTTTATGCAGGAAGCCGGAGGTGCTGAAGCGAAAAAAGTTTTCTCGAAAGTTATGACTTACTTTACTCTTGCAGGCTCTGTAATTCTTGTTCTGCTTTCTTTATTTATAGATGACTTTGTAAAGTTTGAAATTTTTGGAAGGACAATAATCGGATCTTCATATTGGAGTGGATTGAATATTGTTCCCGTAATCCTTTTAGCTTATTTATTTAACGGCTTGTACGTTGTTTTTACTGCCGGTATTTATATTAAAGAAAAAAGTATTTACGTCCCTGTTATTACAGGAATAGCGGCAGCAGTTAACATAATAATAAATTTTATTTTGATACCTGAAATGGGAATAATGGGAGCTGCATTAGCCACGCTCGCCAGCTATTTCGTTATGTCGGCAGGTTTATATTTGGTAACCCGGAAGTTTTACAAGATAGAATATGAAAAAAAGAAAATAGCATTAATATTTTTCTTTGTAATGATTACAGGGATTATATACTATGTTCTGTATTACAACGAACAATTATTTTTGATTTATAAGTTTCTGCTTCTTATTTTGTTCTTAGCTTCGATTTTATTTTTTATTGTTGATAAAGAAGAAAGAAAATTTTTAATTGATAAATTTGTAAGAAGGAATTGATTTTTAGAATGAATGGAATTGTCCCTGTTAAGATTAAGAGATTGAGCAATGAGTTTAATGATATTCCTCTTCCTTCATATTCAACAAGAGGAAGTTCGGGAGTAGATGTGAGAGCAGCGGTTAAAGAAGATGTGATTATTCCCAATGGTGAGCTAAGATTAATTCCCACCAATTTATCTGTTGAGATTCCCGAAGGTTATGAAATTCAGGTAAGACCGAGAAGCGGTCTTGCAGCAAATCATGGTATCAGCATATTGAATTCACCCGGTACGATTGATTCTGATTACCGTGGTGAGATAAAAATAATAGTAATGAATTTAGGTAGAGAGGAATTTAAAATTTCCCGTGGCGACAGGATTGCCCAGATGGTCGTTTCAAAAGTTTATAAAGCAGAGTTTCTTGTCTCAGAAGATCTTGAGGAAAGCATAAGGGGAAATGGCGGCTTTGGCCATACGGGCAGAACCTGACGACCAGGTTGTTCTTTAGTCGTTCCTTTCTTTCACGTACAGAATTAAGTTAGGACTGCTTGATGTCGGATTTTATTCATCTGCATAATCATTCCCATTATAGCCTTCAGGATGGCGCTTGTACTGTTGATGCGTTGATTGGTGCGGCAAAGAAAAATAATATGCATGCTGTTGCACTCACCGATCACGGTGTAATGTACGGCATTGCAGAATTCTATAAAACTGCTGTTAAAGAAGGCATAAAACCAATTGTAGGAATGGAAGCCTACGTTGTTAAAGAAGGCAGCAGGTTTGACAGGGGAAGCGCCGATAATATGAACGGCAGAAAAAAATCGAAACATTATAATCATCTTCTTCTGCTTGCAAAGAATAAACAGGGCTATAAAAACTTATCTAAACTTTCAACATTAGGACACACTGAAGGTTTCTACTATAAACCGAGAATCGATTTGGAATTGCTTAGGAAATATCACGAAGGCATAATTTGTACATCAGCCTGCCCTGCCGGAATCGTTTCTGTTCCTCTAATCAATAATGATTATGACAAGGCAAGAGCCGTTGCAAAAACTTATAAAGAAATTTTTGGCGATGATTTTTATCTCGAAATACAAAACCACGGAACAGATATTGAAAAACCTCTGCTCGAGGGAATCCCCAGGTTAGCTAAAGAGCTTGGAATAAAATTAGTCGCTACAAATGATTGCCATTATATAGAAGAAGAACATTCTATCGCTCACAATATCCTTTTGTTATTGTCTGATAAGAATGGTAGCGATTATAAAGATTTAAGATACGGTACTAAAGAAATATACTTCAAAACAGAAGAGCAGATGAAGAAGCTTTTCAAAAATTTTAAAGGCGCTATCGAAAATACTTTAGAGATTGAGTCGAAGATAAATTTAAATTTGGATTTTGAAGGACATCTCTTTCCACAATTCCCTATACCTAATGATTCGCCTACAAAAAATGCCGAAGAATACTTTGAACTTTTAACAAGAAAAGGATTTGAAAAAAAATTTCCAAAACAAACTTCAGAATTAATAGATCGTTTGGAGTTTGAAATCGATTCAATTAAAAAAATGGGTTTTGCCGGTTACTTCCTTATTGTTCAGGATTTCATTAATTCAGCAAAGGGAATGAACATTCCTGTTGGACCGGGAAGAGGCAGCGTGGCAGGCAGTCTTGTAGCTTTTGTTCTCGGTATAACAAATATAAATCCTTTGGAATATAATCTTCTTTTTGAACGCTTTCTGAATCCTGCACGAAAGTCTATGCCTGATATAGATGTTGACTTTGCAGACGATAAACGGGGAGATGTTATTGAGTATGTAAAAAATAAATATGGAAGCGAGTGCGTTAGTCAGATAATAACTTTTAACCGACTCTCGTCAAAAGCTGTAATACGCGATGTTGCCCGTGTATTAAAAATTCCTATCCCGACAGTTAATAAAATTACAAAGTTCATTCCCTCGAAATTCGGAAAAGTTTATACAATAGATCAGGCTCTTGCGGAAGTTCCGGAATTAAAATGGGTTAAAAATTCAGATGACCCGCAAATACAGGACTTAATTAAATATGCAAGAGTATTGGAGGGAATGAACAGGAATGCATCCAAGCATGCAGCAGGAATAGTTATTACCCCCAACGATGTTAGCGATTATGTTCCCCTTGCTACAGCAGTACAGCAAACAGATGTCGTTACTCAATTCAATATGAAGGAGATTGAAAATGCAGGTTTGCTAAAGATGGATTTTCTTGGCTTAAGAACGCTTACAATTATCCGGGATACTATTTCTTTAGTTGAGAAGAACAGAAATATAAAAGTTGATATTGAAAATATACCTCTTAATGACGAAAAGACTTTCCAGATTTTTTCAAAGGGGCAAACAACGGGCGTCTTCCAGTTTGAATCTTCCCCGATGAGAGAATATTTAAAAAAGTTAAAACCTACATGCCTCAGCGATCTTTCTGCAATGAATGCGCTTTATCGTCCTGGTCCAATGGAATTTATAGATGACTTCATAGACAGGAAGTTCGGCAGGAAAAAAGTGATTTATTTACATCCTGTACTGGAAACTATTTTAAAAGAAACCTACGGTATTATTGTTTACCAGGAACAAGTGATTCAGATAGCAAACAAAGTAGCAGGAATGAGCCTTGCAGAAGCCGATATATTAAGAAGAGCAATGGGCAAAAAAGATCTTGCTTCAATGAAAAATCAGAAAGTAATTTTTGTAGAAGGTGCTGTTAAAAATAATATTCCTAAAAGAACAGCAGAAGATATTTTTGATGCAATTAATAAGTTCGCGAATTACGGTTTCAACAAAAGTCACTCTGTCGCCTATAGTTATATAGCATACCAGACGGCTTATTTAAAAGCTCATTTTACTCCCGAGTTCCTCGCTGCTAACCTGACTAACGAGTTCGGCAACTCGAATAAAGTTGCAACTTTCCTTGAAGACTGTAGAAAATTGAAGATAGATATTTTGCCTGCAGATGTTAATAATCCTTCAGTCGATTTTGATGTTGATTCAGATAGCAAAATAAGATTCGGTATGTCTGCTATTAAAAATGTCGGCAAGACAGCAGTTGAAGAAATAATTAAGACTAAAGAAAAGCTTGGAAGAAACTTTAAAAGCATTTTTGATTTTTGTGCTAATGTAGATACAAGAATCGTAAATAAAAGAACACTTGAGAGTCTTGTTCTTGCAGGAGCGTTTGACTCAATAAATAAATACAGGGCAAAGCTGCTTGCAGTTGTTGAGCAGGCACTTGATATCGGCTCAAAAATTCAAAACTCAAAGCTTTCTTCCGAGAACAGTTTATTCGGAGGTACCGAGGAAATTAAGTTTTCGGAACCGCCTTTACCAAATATACAGCCGTGGACACCAAAGGAAAGGCTTGCAAGAGAAAGAGAAGTTACAGGCTTTTACGTTACCGGTCATCCTTTAAGTAAGTATGAAGTTGATTATAAATCTTTTACAACAATACATTTCGGAGAAACCGAGCAGCTCGAAGAGATGGATGTTGTAAAAGCTTGTGGAGTGATAACATCAGTTAAAACAAAAATTGATAAGCAGGGAAGGACTATGGCATTCTTTACTGTAGATGATTTTTCCGGTTCCTGCGAGGCGCTTATGTTTTCAAAAGTATATGAACAGTATGGTAAATATTTACATGTAGAAGAATGCGTATTTATTGTTGGAAAACCTGAAAGCAGCGGTGATGCAATCAAAATTCATATTGAAAAGCTGATTCCTATTGAAGAAGTAAGGGAAACTTATACCGAGAGTATTAAAATCTATCTTGATAAAGAAAAACACTCGCTCCAAAAAATTGTTGAACTAAAAAAAATACTTTCAAGATATAAAGGAAACATACCGGTATTTATCTCTTTAATAAACAATGGGTCAAGGGGAAGAAAGTTTAGTTTAAGGGAACTACGTGTAAAAGTAACAAATGATTTAATTACAGAACTTTCTGAATCTTTGGGAGAAGATTCACTAATACTTTATAGTAAGAGATAGTGAGTATTATTTGAATACCATCCGCCTATTTCGTATAATTTGAACTCGGAATTATATCGAATTAGAAAAATAATCTGTTTATGAATAGAGAAGAAAATAAAAAATACTGGGCTTTGATTCTCGGAGCTTCCTCAGGCTTTGGTGAGGGAGTAGCACTTAAGCTTGCAGAAGATGGGTTCAACATTGCCGGAGTACATCTCGATAGGCAGACAACTATTCATAATGTAGATAGGATTGTTAAACAAATTGAATCATTTGGATCGCAGGCAAAGTTCTTTAACATTAATGCTGCTGATGATAAAAAACGATCTGAGGTTATTTCAGAACTTAAAAAAATGTCAGGCGGTCAACCTATAATTAAAGTGCTTCTGCACTCTTTGGCGTTCGGTACTTTAAGACCATTTACCGGTTTAAATAATGAGCAGCCGATTACAAAAGCTCAAATAGAAATGACACTGGATGTAATGGCTCATTCGATTGTTTACTGGACACAGGAATTAATCTCTGATAATCTTATTGCTAAAAAAGCCAGGATTTTTGCAATGACCAGCTCAGGAGGGCATTCGGTAATTCCTCATTATGGTGCTGTATCTGCTGCAAAAGCAGCAGTAGAATCTCATGTAAGACAATTAGCTTATGAACTTGGTCCAATGGATATAGCAGTTAACGCAATTATGGCTGGCGTAACTGATACACCGGCGCTTAGAAAAATTCCGGGAAATGAACCGATGATTCAGGTTGCTGAAAGAAAAAATCCAAGGAATAGGCTAACTACACCAGCAGATATTGCTAAGGTAATTTCTATACTCTGTATGGATGGAGGAGAATGGATTTCCGGTGGAATAATCAATGCCGATGGTGGAGAAGATATTGTTAATTTCGTCGGGCAGGGAAAAAAGGGTATTATATAATATATTATTAGATAGAAGGACAATGAAACCAGTTACACTTACAGACGATAACTTTGAAAAGGAAGTAATAAATTCAGACAAACCTGTTTTAATTGACTTTTGGGCAGTATGGTGTGGTCCCTGTAAAATTATTGCTCCAGTTATGGAGGAACTAGCAGCAGAATATGAAGGAAAAGTTAAAGTTGGAAAACTTGATGTAGATGAAAATCAGCAGGCGTCAATTAAATATGGAGTCCGCAGTATTCCCACTTTATTAATATTTAAAAACGGGAAAGTTAAAGATACAATCATCGGGGCGGTTCCCAAGTCCCAGATTGTGCAGAAACTAAACGCAGCATTATGAAAACATTTCTTTAATTTCTTCAAAAAAAACAAGGGAGAACTTAGAACTAAAATGAAAAAAATACTTGTTACGGATGCTGTTGACAAAAAATGCGTTGGTATTTTGGAAGCAGCTGGTTGTGAAGTTAAATATCAGCCGGGGATGCCCCGAGATCTTATCGAAGCAGAAATAAATAATTATAATGGGTTGATTGTTAGGAGCGAAACTAAAGTTAATTCTGAATTGATATCGTTAATGAATAATATGGAGGTTATAGGCAGAGCCGGAACAGGGGTAGACAATATAGATGTAGAAGCTGCAACAAGAAAAGGAATTGTTGTAATGAATACTCCCGGAGGCAATACAATTTCAACAGCCGAACATACTATGGCTTTAATAGTTTCATTGTGCAGGAACATAGCCCAGGCTAATCAGTCTATGCGTTCCGGAAAATGGGATAAGAAATCATATAGAGGAACTGAGCTTCAGGATAAAACTCTTGGAGTAGTTGGTCTTGGAAGAATAGGCAGAGAAGTCGCTGTAAGGTCAAAGGCTTTTGAGATGAATGTTATAGCTTACGATCCTGTTGTCTCGGAAGAATTGGCACATAAAGTTGGAGTCACACTTGTTGATTTAAACACAATTTTTGAAAAGTCAGATATCATTACTTTTCATGTTCCGCTGAATGATGAAACGAGAAATATGATTTCTACAGAAACTCTTCAGAAGTGTAAGAACGGAGTAAAGATCATTAATTGTGCACGTGGTGGTATAATAAATGAGGAAGCATTATTAAACGGGTTGGAATCGGGAAAAGTTTCTGCTGCAGCATTAGATGTATATGAGAAAGAACCACCCGATCTGTCAGGGAAATTAATCCAGCACCCTAAAGTTATTGCCACACCTCATCTGGGAGCTTCAACTGAAGAAGCCCAGGAAAAAGTCGCAGTTCAGATTGCAGAACAAATGGCAGGGCTTTTTCAAAAAGAATCTGTACGCGGCGTTGTTAATGCGGCGGCAATTGGAGCAGAAAGTAACGGTGAAATAGCACCGTATGTTAGGTTAGCCGAAAATATAGGAATACTTCATTCGCAATTAATCAGGGACCAGTTAAAACAGATTAACATAAACTTTAGTGGTGAACTACTTCATTCCGCATCTACTTTGCTTTCTACAGCCATGTTAAAAGGATTTCTTTCAAGAAGAGTGGCTGAAGTTGTAAACTTTATTAATGCGCCTTACCTTGCCAAAGAAATGGGAATAGTAGTTAACGAAATAAAGACCGGAGCCAATTCAAATTATACAAATCTCTTAACTGTGGATTGTGAAACCGATAAAGAAAATAAATCATTAGCCGGTACTGTCTTTGGTAATAATGAACTAAGAATTGTAAGTATAGATTCTTTCCACCTTGAATTAAAACCGGAAGGGCACATGCTTTTTTATTCTAATATAGATAAACCGGGTATGCTTGCAACTGTTGGAAAAATTTTAGCAGATGCAAACATTAATATTGCGGGTCTTTCTTTAGGGCGTCTGGAAGCGGGCAAAGAGGCGCTAACTGTTATTAATACAGACAGTGAGATAAATAAAAAAGTTGTGAAAGATATCCTGGCGATAAATGGCGTACATAAGGTATTAACGGTTAAAATTTAAGTTGAACGGGGGAAATCCCTTGACATTTTTCAAAAAAAGGTTTAATTCTCCATGAGAAAAATTAAGGCTTTTTAACACTTGACATACAATTATTGGTATAGTAACTTAAATATCGTTATACAAATCAACAATAATTAAAAGGAGAGCACTATGCTTAAAAGATCATTTACTGTTTTTTTTCTTTTGCTGGTATGTAGCCTGATGGTTTTTGCTCAGAATAAAGTAGTCTTAAAACCAATTGGGTCAACATACATCAGCAAAAGTGGTCATGCCCCCGAATTCACAGTTGTTCGCAATACTAAAGGAACTACTACCGTTCAGAATAAAATTGCCCCTCCGCCGATGAAGTTTAATAATGTCCAAGGAACTCTCGATACTCTAAGTTATCGCGACTCTTACGGAACAGTTGATAACTGGAATACAAACTTTGTTACTTACGGTGGTGATGTTGAAATATGCTGGTTTGAAGCTCCTGCGGATTTAACAATAAAGGCAATTGGTGCTACCTTCTCTAGTAATGGTGCAGCTGATGCAGGCGATGATGTACAGGGAAGTTTTAAAATATACAAAGTTGGAAATGGAATAACCGCAGATGACTTGTCAAATGTTGGTCCTGCAGCAAGAAAGCAAGGTACTTTTGTTAATTCAAGCGCTTCTTTGGGTTATGTGGCGTTTGAAGACGAATCCGATGGGAGTGGTTATATAAATAGTGGTAATCTTGCTGCATTTCCATTTGCTGAAGATATATGGAGCGATGTCGGTTTCGGTTATCCTTTAACACCTGCAACTTCTCCTTCTACTGATCCGGTTTTGGAAATGGTTGCAACAATGGAATTTGGTTTTGAACCGACCCTTCTTAGAGGAGAAATATTTGGAGTAGTCTTTAAAAACGAAAATCCGGACCTCGGTAACACTGCTCAACAGATAGGAATCTGGTCGTACGCAATAAGTGGCAACCCTTCTCCATATAGCTGGAAGTTTTATGCTACAGGTCGTACCACTGGTGATTCTTCAACTGCTTACTGGTACTCGAGAGAGTATATCTGGGGAATGGCAGCTGTTGTTGATTTAACCGGCGACAGACCTCCGGTTATTGCTAATGTTACTTCTTTAGGTACTACATTATCTAATGCAGACCGCGAAGTTAGTGCAACTATTACAGATGATAATCCTTCGGGTTCTACAGCAGGTGGAGTCACTGCTGCTACTTTACAATGGAGTACAGACGGTGGAACAACCTGGAATGACGTTGCTATGTCGAATACAGGTGACGTTTATAGCGGAATGGTGCCCGGACAAGCAGCCGGTGCAAATGTTTCTTACCGAATAGTTGCTACTGATGATAACACTAATTCTAGTACGTCTCCTCCAAACTCATACAAAATATTTATAAAAGTAAATGATGTTCTGTTTCTTTATAATACAGGTGACTATACCACAAATACAGCAAAAAGACTTTATATAGGTAGTGGTAACGATCCTGATAACAGTTATATAATTAATCCTGTTAAAAATGATGTATGGTTAGCTTCGGATGGTACGTCGGAAGCTGCAGACGTAATGTCGTTATATAATTATGTTGTTGAAGTTAGCGGTTCATTTCCGGATGCTGATTTTTCTGATGCTGTGAAAGCATATTTAGCTGCGGCTACTGCTGGTAACACACGTAATTATTTCCTTTCCGCCCAGGATTATGGGTGTTATATAACGGGCGATTGCAGTAATATCACTTTTGCTGCAGGCGATTTCCAGTATGACTATTTGGGTGTTGGGACTTTAGGACCACAGGATCTTCCAGGTGCTATAGTTGGATTAACAGGAGTTTCCGGCGATCCTCTCAGTGGCTGGGCAGCTGATTATGCAACTACAAATAGTGTCGGTTATTATTATGACCCAAGTTATGAACTTGGATTTACAAGTTATATTGATGCTTTAACCCCCACTTCAGGTGCTACTGCTACGTTTATGAGTGATGGACAGGTTGTTGGTGTTCGAAACGAAGGTGACAATTGGAAAACTGGATTTATAACTTTTGATTATGCTGCATCCAACTTCAGATCAGACACGTCGGCAGCAGGACACGATGATGCAGGTTATGCTTGGGGTATTACAGTAGGTAACCAGGCACTTGCTTTCTTGGAGTGGGCTGGATATG
Source organism: Ignavibacteria bacterium GWC2_36_12 (assembly GCA_001802795.1). Lineage (GTDB taxonomy): Bacteria > Bacteroidota > Ignavibacteria > Ignavibacteriales > Ignavibacteriaceae > RBG-16-34-14. The sequence continues at coordinate 26,227 of MGZZ01000116.1, forward strand.
TAGTAGACGTAAAACCTGTTAAAGGAGCTACTCCTACAGCTTACAGCTTACGCCAAAATTATCCGAATCCCTTCAACCCTACTACGTTAATCAACTACAGTATTCCTAATGCAGGGAACGTTGTATTAAGTGTATATGACGTATTAGGCAGTAAAGTAACAGACCTAGTAAATACATTTCAGCAAGCGGGCAGCTTTAACGTTACGTGGGATGGAACCAATCAGTATGGTACAAAAGTTACGAGCGGGACATACTTCTATCAGTTGAAAACTGATAATGGTTTCGTTGAAACGAAGAAAATGATCTTATTGAAGTAATCACTATTGGATAGTGATCGATTTAGTATGGACTCCTTGAAAAAAGGAGTCCATATATATTTATTATAAAACATTTTTGTTGAAGTTGCACTTGGTATAACAAATCCCTATTCAAGATCAGGAGTTATACATTTGTGTTACTTCACCGCAAATGAAATGTGAAATATTTATAGTGAGGAATGAGATGAAAAAAAAATTTACCATTTACACGCTGCTGTCTGTTCTCTTTCTTTCGATACCAAGCCTTTTGGCACAGACGGGTGTCGGTAAACTTGCTGGAAAAATTCTGGATGCCGATACAGAAGAACCGCTCATAGGGGCAAATATTGTTATTCTTAATACCGACTTAGGTAGTGCGACAAATGTTGAGGGAGAATATTTTATTTTAAATATTATTCCCGGTACTTACACTGTCAAAGTTAGCTATGTTGGTTATGGTGAAAAGGAAATTCAGGAAGTTAGGATAGTTGCGGGTGTTACCTATGAGCTTAATGTCGAGTTAAATCCAGGAATTGAATTGGTTGAGGTTATAGTAACCGATAAAAAATTATTTGAAGAAAAGGCTACCAATACTGTAAAGGTACTTGATTCGGATCAAATAACCCATTTGCCTGTTAGGGGTATTGAACAGTTAGCTTCACTTCAGGCAGGTGTTGTAATAGCAGAAGGCAGTGGCGGCACCGGTGGAAATGCTGCCATAAATGTACGAGGTGGAAGAGGCGGCGAAGTTGTGTACGTGGTCGATGGAGTTGTTCAGAATGACGCATTGTGGGGACAGAATTTTTCACAGGTTAGTAATTCATCTATCGAACAGTTATCATTCCAGGTTGGAGGCTTTGAGGCAAAATATGGACAATCCCAATCGGGTATAGTTAACGTAACAACCAAATCCGGAGCGGCAGATTATTCAGTCTATGCAGATGCTTTGACCTCCACTTTTACTGATGATTATGGATATAATCTTTATTCCGCTAATATAAGCGGACCCATTATCCCGGGAGAGAATGATCATACTTTTTTCCTTTCTGCGGAAAGAGGCTGGTTTTTAGATGGCGATCCATCTGCTATTGGAGTTAGTTTTCCGTCAACAGGATATTCGTCTACCACGAATCCCGGAAACTCAGAAGGAGTATGGAGATACAATGGAAAGATTACATCTAATTTAGGAAATCAGTTTGTGCT
>MGZZ01000117.1:0-232 GCA_001802795.1 Ignavibacteria bacterium GWC2_36_12
TCATAAAATTTTACCAATCTCTGTAGTACAGTTTACTAATCTGTACTACGATTAGTCTTGCGATAACTATGAATTTACAACCGGTGTTTTATGGGGAACAAATGCCGAATAGAAAACGATTACCAGAAAACATATCAACGGAATTATATATGCAAAATTAATACTTCCGGTCGTGTCGGAAACCTGTCCCTGGATAGCGGTTAAAACAGCCCCGCCAAGTATTGCCATAATT
>MGZZ01000117.1:310-2946 GCA_001802795.1 Ignavibacteria bacterium GWC2_36_12
ATACAGCCTGAAATTCCCACTAAAGAAATCACTCCAACATATCCACCGCTGGTTATAACAATTAATGTTAAGACAATAGCTAACGAAGAAAGTATAGTTAAAAGATTTTTCGGCTTGATTATTTTCATTAAAGCGGTACAAACAAACCGTGATATTGTAAACAGAATAAGAGCCGCCATATAATATGAAGATGCACTTTCTTCATTAAGATGGAGCTCCTGCATAGTATAGCGGATTGTGAAAGACCAAACACCAATCTGTGCACCGACATAAAAGAATTGTGCAACAACTCCCCACACATAATTTTTATTTGAAAGCAATCTTTTAAAAGTGGGAATTAAATTAATTTCTGGCCCGGCATCGGAAGCTTTTGGCATTTTTACAGAAGCAATCGTTATCCAGAGAATAATTAAAAGAAAAGCAACGCCAACGTAGGGACCCATAACCGCCGTTAATTCTTCCGATTGCATTTTTTGCAATTGTTCAGGCGCCATCGATGCACGTTCTTCAGCTCCCGCAGTATTTAAATTTGAAAGAATAAAAAATTTGCTTAAAACAACTCCTGCTATAGAACCGATCGGGTTAAATGATTGAGCAAAATTTAAACGCCTTACGCCGGTTTCTTCAGGTCCCATTGCAACAATATATGGGTTTGCTGCTGTTTCAAGAATTGAAAGCCCACCTGCAAGAATGAAAAGAGCTATTAAAAAAAACGAATAAAGCATTGACTGGCTGGCTGGATAAAACATTAAAGAACCAAGAACAAATAGCCCAAGTCCCAACAGAATGCCTGATTTATAAGTATATTTTTTTATGAATATTGCTGCAGGCAAGGCAAGACAGAAATAAGATCCATAAAATGCAACCTGTATCCAGGAAGTTTGGAAATCAGTCATACTCATTATTTTTTTAAAGGCTGCTAATAGAGTGTCTGTCATGTTATTAGCTAAACCCCACATAAAGAAAAGAGAGGTAACTAATATTAATGGCAGTGAAATTTTAAGAGCACGGGTTGTTGAAACTGAAGAGTTTTTTTTCATAATATGATTATTTTGTTTATGAATTATTTTAGTCCTGCTAAAGCTCTATCGAGGTGAACATAACCGCCATCAACAAATAAAAATTGTCCCGTAATGTGAGAAGCTTGTTCGGATACAAGGTAAACAACCATCGAAGCAATTTCTTCTTTGGTGGTCATCCTGTGCCCTAAAGGTATGTTTTGTGTAATCTCTTTTAATTTTTCTTCAGGATCTTTAAACGTATTTATCCATCTTTCATAAAGAGGTGTCATTACCTCTGCAGGGATAACCGCATTAACGCGGATACCATAAGGCAACAACTCAACAGCCCATTCACGTGTGAGAGCTAATTGTGCGCCTTTCGATGCAGCATAACCCGATGTATTTCCCTGACCTGTAACTGCCGTTTTTGAGCTTATATTAACTATCGATCCCCTGGATTTTTTTAATGCATCAAGAGAAAAGTGAGCAAGATAATAATAGTGGTATAAATTTTTGTTTAGCGATTCGAGAAACTTTTCGGGGCTGCCTGATTCAAGTCCGACACCGTCATTTACTCCCGCGTTGTTTATAAGTGCGTCGATGCGTCCATACTTTTTGAGAGTTTTATCAACAACGTATCTGCATTTTTCTTTTGACGATAATTCTGCCTCGATAAAGTAAGCTTCTTTCCCTTTCTCTTTTAATTCTTCAACTAAACTTTCCCCGGTTTCTTTAGCACGACTTGCAATAACGGGTATGGCTCCTTCTTCTGCGACCCTTCTTGTTATTCCCTCCCCGATTCCTTTGGAACCGCCGGTAACAATCATTACTTTATTTTGAATTCCTAAATTCATAATACAATCTTTCAAATCTCAGGTTAATCGTTTAATTTCTTAGCCATAGAAAAACCGTTGAAACGGTTACAAAAATAAAGGTTTTAGTATCGTTAACCCACGGCTTAAGCCGTGGGTTAATAAGAAAAACAAAGAAGAATAACCGTTTTAACGCCTGCCTGCCAGCAAGGCAGGGTTTACAAACACAAGTGGCCAACCTGAGTTTAAATATTATAGAATGAAACAGCATTCTTACCGAAAATTTTTTCTTTGTTTTCATCCGAAGCATTTTTCATGTACTCATCTATTAAATTAATAACCTGATTGTACAAGCCTGCTAAAAGACAAACTGGCCAATCCGATCCGAATAATAGTCTGTCATAACCGAAAGCATTAAATACTATATCAAGATAAGGATAAATTTCTTTGCTTTCCCAGTTTCGATGATCGGCTTCGGTTATTATACCTGAAATTTTGCAAAAGACATTCGGGTTCATTGCTAATTCTTTAATACCGGAAGCCCACGGTTCAATTTCCTTCTTTTTAATAGATGGTTTTGCAATATGATCCAGTACGAATTTTTGATCGGGGTGTTTTTCAGTAAGCATAATTGCCGTGGGAAGCTGATGTGGATAAATCAGAATATCATAAGTAAAATTATAATTTTTTAACTGCCCGATTCCATTCCGGAATTTTTCATTTAACATAAAGTTTTCGTCAGGTTCTGCCTGTACAATATGCCGGAATCCTTTCAGCTTTTTGTAGGAAGAAAAATGTTCAAGCTTTTCTTCGATATCTTGAG
>MGZZ01000117.1:3032-5201 GCA_001802795.1 Ignavibacteria bacterium GWC2_36_12
TGATCAGCCTGAACAGCGATTGTTCCATCAATTGAATTTTCTTTGATAATACGAGCCAAATCTTCAGGTAAAAAATTTCGTTTAAGAATTTGCATACTCTCATCAATCCAGGAATCCCGAACGGGATCATATATCCAGAAATGTTGATGAGCGTCTATTATCATTCTTATCTTAGTTTGCCCAGAGTTTTTAAATATAACCAGATGTAAAAACTATACTTTCACCGAAACAAGTCATTTATAGTCATTCGTTGTCAATAGTCATTTGTTGCCTGCAAGTCCTAAAGATCTGTAATTCTTCAAGTTTCATTTTCCTACTCTGATTCAAAAAAGATGAATAATTAAAATCAAAAATAACTATGACCTACAACAAATGACTACTAATGACTATAAATGACCACGAAAGCCCGCTGAACATTATAGTGTATGATAACTTTAGCATCTTTGTTTACTATAAAATTATACCTTCACTCAATTACGCTGTTGCCAGGCTTTTACATTTTGTTTCGCTGTACCCAAACCATCAACACCTAACTCAACAACATCGCCGGGCTTTAAATATCTGGGAGGTTTTAATCCTAATCCGACTCCAAAAGGAGTTCCCGTGGAAATAATATCTCCGGGAACCAAACTCATAAACTGGCTGATATAGCTGACAAGAAATGGAACGTTAAAAACAAGATCAGCTGTACTGGAGGACTGCATCGTTTCCCCGTTAACTTTTAACCAGAGAGCCAGGTTGTGCGGATCGGGTATTTCATCTTTAGTTGCAATGAAAGGACCGAGCGGGGCAAATGTATCGGCGCTTTTTCCCTTAACCCATTGACCACTTCTTTCCAATTGAAATTCTCTTTCACTTACATCGTTGTGTAAAACATAGCCGGCTATGTAATCCATTGCATCTGCTTCATCCACGTATGAAGCACGTTTACCTACGACAATTGCAAGCTCGACCTCCCAATCGGTCTTTGTGCTGTTCTTCGGAATAATTATATCATCATATGGTCCGCACACAGCTGAGGGAGCCTTGAAAAATAATACAGGTTCTTTCGGTATAGTCATACCGCTTTCGGCTGCGTGTTTAGCGTAATTAAGCCCCACGCAAATAATTTTAGATGGTTTTGCAATTGGTGGACCGAGACGGGTATCTTTACTAACGACAGGGGAGTCGGAACCGTTTTCTTCAAGCCAGTTTTGTAGTTCTATGATTCCCTCATTTTTGAAAAATGATTCATCAAAATCTTCTGTAAATTGACTAACATCTCTCACAGAACTGTCGGGCAATATCACCCCAGGTTTTTCTTTCCCGGGGTCACCAAATCTGATTAATTTCATTTTATTTTTCTATTATTGAATGAATTATAAGTTTCTAACTACGTATTTAATTTTATGAAGCCGCCGTCAATCGGGAAGTCTGTTCCAGTAATAAAACCTGCATTATCGGAACAAAGAAAAAGTGCAAGATCGGCAACTTCATCAGGTTTGCCCATTCTTCCTATCGGCTGTGTATTAGAGAGTCGATTAAACATTTCTTTTTCTTTGCCGGGATAATTTTTTTTCAAGAAACCATCAACAAACGGTGTATGAATTCTGGCAGGTGAAATGGAATTACATCTTATGTTGTAATCGAGATAATCTTTTGCAACAGAGTAAGTCATAGTAAGTACAGCGCCCTTAGTCATTGAATAAGCAAACCTGTCTGCAAGACCAAGAACAGCAGCGACTGAAGCCATATTAATAATACAACCACTCTTATTTTTTTTCATATGTGGAATAACTGCAAAAAGACAATTGTAAACACCTTTAATATTTATTTGATACAGGCGATCCAGATCTTCCTCTGAAGTTTTTTCAACATTGCCGACGTGTGCGACACCTGCATTGTTTACCAGAATATCGATGGGATTTTTTGCTGCAATCTCATTAACAATATCTACTACTTCTTTTTGATTGGAAACATCACAAAAATGAAATTCGACTGAATTATTTTTCTTTTTAATTTCATCAACGACTGACTTCCCCATGTCTTTATTATAATCGAAAATATGAAGACACGCTCCATTGGCAGCAAATTTTCTTGAAATAGCTTCACCGATTCCGCTTGCACCACCTGTTACAATGGCTGTTTTATTCTTTACTGAGAATGATTCCATATTGTTAATTTAATATT
>MGZZ01000118.1:0-3679 GCA_001802795.1 Ignavibacteria bacterium GWC2_36_12
ACAACAATCACACTGTCAATTGCATAAAGATCTCTTGTTGCATCATCGACTCTTCCCTTTTTAGCTGTAAGTGTTGTGGTTTTATTTCCTGCTTCACTGTAAAAATCTACTTTTATTCCATCATCTAATAACGTTTCTCTCGATTCTTCGAACACACGCAAATGACCTGCTTTTAGAACGGCAGTCGTTCTTCCTGAATCGGAAAAGAAAACTGTAGCATCCCAGCTTTCCTGTGCCGGAAGCTTTTCCGCATTTAATGAAGAGCTGGATGGTTTCACTTTTTGATTTGAACAGGAACTAATTGCTAACAAGGTAAGAAGAATTAAGAATAACTTCATCTTTGCCTTAATCCCAAATTAACAAGATCGTGGAGATGAATTATTCCAGCCGGTATGCTGAGGTCGTCTATTATTATCAAAGTAGTAATTTTAAAGTTCTCCATTGTCTGCAATGCAAATGAAGCAAGGTAATGATCCTTCATAACTTTTGGATTGCGTGTCATAATATCTTTTGCCTTAAGACTTTTAATATCCATCGTCTTTTCAAGAAGACGTCTTAGATCTCCATCTGTTACAACTCCGGCTAAACATCCGTTTTTATCAACGACAGTAGTAGTGCCCAATCTTTTAGAGCTTATTTCAAAGATTACATCTTTAATCGAGGCATCTTCATTAACAACAGGAATGCTGTCTCCTTTATGCATAATTTCTTTAATTGAAAGCGACAGTCTTTTACCAAGGCTGCCTCCCGGATGTAAAACAGCAAAATCTTCTTCTGTAAATTCCCTCATTTGTAAAAGAACAACCGCGAGTGCGTCACCCATAACAAGTGCAGCCGTAGAAGATGAAGTAGGAGCAAGGTCGAAAGGGCAGGCTTCCTCTTTAACACTTATGTTAAGCAAAACATCGCATTCAGCTCTTAACCTGCTATCTTTGTTGCCCGCCATAGCTATCAGCTTAACATTTAATCTTTTAAGCATAGGAATAAGATTAGCAAGCTCTTCAGTCGCACCACTTTTGGAAATCATAATAACAACATCTTCTTTCCTTACCATTCCAAGATCGCCATGCAAAGCATCTGTTGGATGAAGATATATTGAAGCCGTACCGGTTGAATTCAATGTTGCAACAATCTTGCGGGCAATAAGTCCTGACTTTCCCATTCCTGTTAACACAACTCTTCCTTTGCACTCATATAAGATTTGCAAAGCTTTTACAAACTCATCATCTATGCTGTTTGTAAGATCGGATATAGCATTGGTTTCTATCCTAACGACTTCCTTCCCCTTCTTTATAATTTCTTGTTTGTTCACTTCTCTCCTTTACTGAAAATCGAAAATATTTTTTTTTCTGCCGAAGTTGATTCGGTAGATGTAATATTCTGTATATTAAACTTTTTCAGATACCTGTTATAACTATGAAAAGCAAGCATTAATTGTTCATCGTTAAATTTGTCTATGTTTTCAAAAAATGATGTTGGCTTTAATGCAACAGAAGCATCTTTTATATTGCTGACTCTCATCAATTCATTATAAAAATTAGTGAGAGGAATAAGAAAATTTATTCCACTTTTATATTCATGAAGCCAGATTTTTTTATGAGCTGGAGCAATCGCAAGAATGTATTCATCTTTAGTGATAGTTATTTCACGGACAAATGAATTATCATTCGGAGCTTTATAGCCGGGATTCCATTCAGAATAATTCCATTTCTTTATCTCTGTCAGCGCTTCTGGAAGTGAACTTTGGTTTCTTGCTGAAATATCGAATTCAATTTCCTCATCTAGTTCTTCATGAATGGTAATGTCTATCGTCGCTTCCTTGTAAACATTAGTACCAATCGCAAAAACAGGAGAAGAAGGGAAAGACAAATCAGGTTCGGTTCCTTTTTTACCAAGAACAAAATTCCCTCCGCCAAATCTTCCTGAACCGGTAATAACTAAAGTGTTAATCTTGTCCCTGTATGTTTTATAACCAATTTTATTTTGGGGAAGAACTGAAAATAGAAGCATATTCTCGATAGATGTTAATTGTCTTGGAAAATGGTTTTCGTTCATATTAAAAATTGAAAGATTAAAAAAATTTAAAGATTAAAAGATTCTTAAAAAGAATTTTTCAATTTTTTAATCTTGCAATCTTTAAATTTTCTTTAACAATTGAATCAATATTTTTTATTTCAATGAGCAAACTTTTTAATTCACTTAATGGATATTGGCTTGCAGCATCACTTAATGCCTTTGCAGGTTCGGGATGAACTTCGAGGAACAAACCGTCAATTCCAATTGCGGTGGCTGCTCGAGCCAAAGGTTTAATAAATTCCGGCTGACCGCCTGTTTGTTTATTTCCTCCGGGTCTTTGTACAGAATGTGTTGCATCCATAATAACCGGGTAACCAAACTTTTTCATAATCACGAGTGAACGCATATCAACTACAAGATTATTGTAACCGAAAGTCGTTCCTCTTTCAGTGAACATAATTTTATTATTTCCTGTCGATAAAATTTTCTCAGCAGCAAACTGCATATCTTCAGGAGCAAGGAATTGTCCCTTCTTTACATTGACAACTTTTCCGCTTTCTCCTGCTGCAATTAATAATTCAGTCTGCCTGCAAAGAAAAGCCGGTATCTGTAAAACATCGACTGCATCTTTCAACTTTTCTACTTCGTCAGGTAAGTGAACATCTGTTAAAACGGGAACATCAAACTTTTTTCTTACTTTGGAAAGAATAGCAATTGCTTCATCGTCTCCAATTCCTGTAAAAGATGTTATGCTCGTCCTGTTTGCTTTTTTATAGCTCGATTTGAAAATAAAAGGAATGTTAAGTTCAGAAGTGATCTGCTTTATTTTTTCTGCTGTTTCAAAAACGAGCTTCTCACTTTCAACAACGCAGGGACCTGCAATAAGAACAAAAGGATTATTCCCCCCGACTGTAAAATCTTTTATTTTTATCATTACTAGTGAGCCTATGGCTTAAGATTTCATACACATTAAATTATGATGGATAAATATAAGAAAATCAATTTAGAATGTAGAGTTTAGAATTTAGAATGTTCACCCCTTTTTTTTCTAATGGATAAATCCATTGGTTAACCTGAATCAACCGAATACGCTTCTTCTTAGGTTAACTTCGGGATTTATCCCGAAGAAGAAAGTAGCACAAATAAGAATAAGTACTGTGGTACGTGACGGGAAGAAAGTGCCCGGCTTTCTTTTAAGAGAAGGATGTATCACTAATTATTATGGGTAATTTTCGTCTCATTTAAAAAGCATCAGATCAACCGCCTCCGCCATCATCCGGTGCCCTGTCTCATTTGGGTGGAGATGATCACCGGTATCAGCAGCAGGTAAGAGATGCAACGGATTCTCCGGATCCCGAAGTGCAGCATCGAGATCAATGACGGCGTCAAAGCGACCACTACTCCGAATCCATTCGTTGACCTTATTTCGCGCTGATTCATGATCTGGTGAATCGTAAAATGAGTCGCCAAAGGGAAGCAGCGTTGCCCCATAAACTCTTATACCTCTGGCGTGGGCGCTATCGATCATTTGTTCGTACGCCGTGATCAGACTGGCAGCTACTAAGGCTGAGCCCTCTGTTCCTTGCGCCTGACCGATGTCGTTTATTCCCTCGAAAATGATTAGCCAATGCACCCTCGCCTGCCCAATCACGTCGCGCTCAAA
>MGZZ01000118.1:3713-5135 GCA_001802795.1 Ignavibacteria bacterium GWC2_36_12
GCAACATTTCGGGTGTCGTGGCTTTCCTGAAGTCGGCGCGCCAGTTCATCAGTCCAGCGATTTTGTTTGTTTGTGCCTGAACCGCGTCCATCAGTGATAGAGTTACCCAGCACAACAACGGCAGCTGCGGACTCTGACGCCACTACATCGATACCATTGATGATGTACCAATGATCTGTTTGGACAGCATCCGAGAAGTCCACAGCAGAAACCTTATTTCCTGTAAGCAGGTATGAGGTGGTTCGCGACCCCGGATGACCAGTCACATCCGGCGATGTATCGCCAAAGTGAATTGTGATTGCTACATCGGATCGTGGCTCTAATACAAACCTGAAAGGATCCGACATAATTACAGCACCTGGCTCAATAGTGACCACCGGCTCTCCATCGAATCTCAGCGCCTGGTGAGTGTTCGGATCAATTGCCCCACTCCCGGCCGAGACCGCAATATGTACTGCATCCATTGTTACAGGACTTGAACCGAATTCGTTGGAGAATCGCACCCGTAAGCTGTCTCCGCCGAGCGAAACGCGGACTACCTGCCGGAGTGAGTTGTGGCTCAATCCTGGTTCCGGCGGCATATTGTGTGGTTCGACAAGCTGCGGTGCTGTGCTCCAGGTCCCCACCCACTCTTTGTCAGAGTTGGGCATTCCTGTCAGTTCGGGGTTGCTAAAAGTGAAACAAATAAGTGTGAAGAGTAGCCCTATCAAAGCTGGTAAAGCAGCGAATGAATGTCGGAAAGACTGGAAACGCTTGTAAATGGAAATGTTATCCATATAAGATTTACCTGACATTATTAGATAACAGATTGCATCATTTAGATTTCGTGTTCAAACATACGCCAATGGACTATATAAATCAACTTTGATTATACAGATAACAATTACTTATACTTTATCTATCACTTTGATAATTTTTAGATAGTTTGTATTATGACACGATTCATTTAATCATTTTAATAACCTGATATGAAAAGAAGCATTTTATCTATCCTTCTGTTTGTATTATTTTTAAGCGCATCTCAGTTCGCGCAACCTGTAAAAGTTTTAAACTCATCGGAATTAAAACTTGCTTTAGAAAAGCTTAATGTGTTAGGCAGTGTTCTTTACATTGCTGCCCATCCGGACGATGATAATACATCAATATTATCTTATTTCTCCACTGCTAAACATTTAAGAACAGGTTATCTTGCACTTACGCGCGGAGATGGCGGGCAAAACCTGATTGGAAATGAGCAGGATGAAATACTTGGAATTATAAGAACCCAGGAACTTCTTACATCAAGAAAAACCGATGGAGCTGAACAGTTTTTTACAAGAGCAATTGATTTTGGTTATACAAAATCGTCCGATGAAGCTTTGCAATTCTGGGGAAAAGAAGAAATATTATCCGACGTTGTCTGGGTTATCAGAAAGTTTCGCC
>MGZZ01000119.1 GCA_001802795.1 Ignavibacteria bacterium GWC2_36_12
TAAAGATAAACACGGTTAAAACCGATCCGGCTGAATTTAAATCCCTGCTCGATTCCGTCAATCTTAGATATAATCCCGGCAAATATTTACCGGAGTTTTTCAAGCTACAGAATCTCACAAATATTACTGCATGGGAATATTTTGGGAAAGGATATTTTAACATTCAGGATGAAAGCGCCGGGCTTGCCTGTAAATTGCTTGATGTAAAACCCGGGATGAGAGTTTTAGATTTGTTTGCTGCCCCCGGTGGTAAGACTGCATATTTAACCGGGCTAATGGGAGATAACGGGGAAATTGTTGCTGTAGACAGATATGAAAGCCGTTTGAATATTCTTAAAAATAATATGGAAAGATTGGGATTTAAATCGGTAAAAACTTTTGCTGCGGATGCACTGGAATTTAATGATGCGCCGTATGACAGAGTTCTTGCCGACATTCCATGTTCCGGTACAGGGACTCTTTCTAAAAAGCCCGACATAAAGTGGAAAAGAGATTTGCTTGATATAAGCAGAATGAATGTATTCCAGATAAAATATGTTGAAAAAGCCGCTTCCCTTGTTAAGGTAAATGGCATTCTTGTTTACAGTACGTGTTCTATTGAACCGGAAGAGAATTATGACATCGTTCAGAAATTTCTGGCAAAGAATAATAACTTTAAACTTATTAATGCTAAAGATACCTTGCCCGATGAACTGGTAGATGAAAACGGATGCATTCAAACTTATCCACATATTAATCAAATGGACGGAACCTTTGCTGCAAAATTACTTCGCGTTGAGTAATTATTTTTTTCGTTTAAATTTTATAGGTAAATTCTTGGAAACTTCAACTAATACTGCCGCCTTTATATGTTAGAAAAAATTGCAGAAGAATTACACGAGGCACGCCTTAAAAGCGGCGTCACTCTTCAGCAAATGGCTGTAAAAACCAGGGTGGATATTAAATTCCTGGAAGCTATAGACAAGGGGGATTTTAATTTTTTACCCGAACCTTATGTAAAAGCTTTTATTAAGGATTTTGCAAAAATGGTTGGTCTCGATGAAACTAAAATTATCCTGAAATATGATGCTGCAAAGAAGGGCAAACCTCTTGAAGAAATTGAGGAAGCAGGAAAACCTGACATTGCAAAGAAAAATGTTGAATCAAAACAGGTACAAAAATACGATGCAACATCACCCAATAATTCAACCGGTTCACAAGCCGCAATTAATCAAAATATCAGACTATATGCTGCAATTGCCGTTATTTTCGCATTAATATTTTTTTCTGTTTACCTGCTCTTTTTTAAAGATTCGAATGAAATAGTCGTTGCGGAAAAACCTTTTGAAGAAGTTGTAAAAGAAAATCAGCAGCGTTTTGTCCAGGAAGAAGAACCACCGGGTTCGGTAAACACTCAGCAATCAGACAGCCTTGTTCTAAATGTTTTTGCAAGCGATACTTCGTGGGTTAAGATTGTGCTTGATAACAGTAAGGCTGAAGAATTTATTCTTTTTCCTAACTCGCAAAAATCTATAAAAGCTATGAATGATTATAAAATTACACTTGGGAATGCAGGGGCGATAAAGTTTCAAATGAATGATAAGCCCCTGAATTTTTCCGGTAAAGCGGGTTCAGTAATTCACGTTCAAATAAACAAAAGCGGATTAACTTATTTAAAGTCTCCTCCCACCTTTAACCCCTTAATAAATGAATAAGCAGGTTGAAAAGAGAATAGAACAGCTCAGGGAACAAATAAGAGATCACGATTATAAGTACTTTGTTCTTAACGAGCAGGCAATAAGTGATCAGGAATATGATAAACTCGTAAAGGAACTTGAGAAACTTGAAAATGAAAACCCCGACCTTATAACTTCCGATTCTCCCACGCAAAGAGTTGGTAAAGACATTACAAAACAATTTAAACCTGTTCAACATAATGTTCCTATGCTTAGCCTTGCAAACACATATAATGAAGGGGAATTATATGATTTTGACAGGCGAGTAAGGGAAACACTTCCCAGGGAAGAAAAAATTCAGTATGTGGTTGAGTTTAAGATTGACGGAGCTTCTGTAAGTTTAAGGTATGTAAACGGGATTCTGAAAACAGCAGCAACCAGAGGAGACGGAACTGTTGGTGAGGAAGTAACTAATAATGTAAAGACTATAAAATCGGTTCCTTTGCAGATAAAAAGAAATTCATCTGCACCTTATCCTCCCGATGACTTCGAAGTCCGCGGCGAAATTTTTATGAGGATTGCCGATTTCCATAAGCTGAATAAAGACAGAGAGGAAAAAGGAGAAAAACTGTTTGCCAACCCGAGAAACTTTGCTGCAGGAACTCTCAAAATGCAGGATCCTCAAATTGTAGCATCGAGGAAACTGAATATTTTTGTTTATAACTTAATAAGTAGTGAAGGAGAATTAAACTTCCATTTTGAAAATTTGAATTTGCTTAGGAAGCTTGGTTTCAACGTGAATCCCGAATTCAAACTGTGTGAAAGTATTGATGAAGTGTTAAAATATTGCAACGAGCTTGAATCTAAAAGGAACTCGCTTGAATACGAAGTTGACGGAGCTGTTATAAAAGTAAATTCGCTGAGGCAGCAAAAAATATTAGGCAGTATTGCGAAATCCCCCCGCTGGGCTGTTGCGTTTAAGTTCAAGGCAAAGCAGGCAATAACAAAATTGAATAAAATTACTTGGCAGGTAGGAAGAATTGGCACAATTACTCCTGTTGCAGAACTGGAACCGGTATTCCTGGCTGGCTCAACTATAAGCAGGGCAACACTTCACAACTATGATGAAATTTTACGAAAAGATATTAGAGAAAATGATAAAGTTGTTATTGAAAAGGGAGGTGATGTAATACCCAAAGTAGTTTCTGTTGTTCTGAGTGAAAGACCAAAGAACAGTAAAGTTCCCCGACCTCCCGACAAATGTCCTGTTTGCGGCTCTTCAGTTTTTAAACCGGAAAATGAAGTAGCCTTTTATTGTGAGAATACAGAATGTAATGCGCAGGTAAGAGGGAGAATCGGACATTTTGCAGCACGCGGGGCAATGGATATCGAAGGTTTGGGAGAAGCCTTAATTGATCTTTTCGTTAATTTGGGATTTTTAAAAACTTACGCAGATATATATGATTTAAAAGATCATCGCGATGAGCTGATAAACATTGAAAGGCTGGGAGAGAAAAGCGTTGGTAACCTTTTAGCTGCTGTTGAAGCAAGTAAAAAGCAACCTTTTGCGAAAGTTCTTTTTGCTCTTGGAATAAGATATGTAGGTGCCGGCGCCGCAAAAAAGCTCGCAGATCATTTCCTTTCCATCGATAAGCTTATCCAGGCTTCGGAAGAGGAAATAACTGACGTACATGAAATTGGTCCGAGTATTAGTAAAAGTGTAAGGAAGTTCTTTTCTGATAAGCATAATATTGATATTATTAAGAGGTTAAAAAAACAGCGACTTGTTTTTGAGGCTGAAAGAAAGGTTGTAAAAGAGAATTTCTTTACTAATAAAACTTTTGTAATTACAGGCACCTTAGAAAATTTTTCAAGGGAAGAAGCCGGCGACAGGATAACTGTTTTGGGTGGGAAGGTAACTTCAAGTGTTAGTAGTAAGACTGACTTTCTCGTTGCAGGTGAAAATGCAGGATCGAAACTGGAAAAAGCAAAAAATCTTGGCGTTAAAATACTTTCTGAGAAACAATTTCTCAATGAACTGAACAAAGCAGGCTAAAGAATATGTTTGAATTTCTTAAAGAAAAGATAGCGGAGAAAGTAATTGCAAAACAATTAAAGGACCAGAACTTTGAACAACATACTTTTACCGGTTTCTTAAAAAGTTCCTACACTTTCTTTGTTGCTATGCCGGAAGAGGACAGGGACTTTACTTATTCGCTTCCTATATTAAATTTTCTTGCCGAGAACAAAAAAAGCGCAATGATTTTAACGCGTGATTTTAAAGTAAGTCTTCTTCCTCAAAGATTTAAAAGTAAAGCCATCGAATATTCAGAAAAAGATATAACCAAATGGAAGCTTCCGGCCAGGCAGTTAATTGATAAACTAAGCGAGATGCAGTTTAACGTTTCAATAGACCTTAACAGGAAGGACAGCTTGTTTCATAGCTATATTGCCAATATTGTTAAAACCCCGTTAAAGATAGGATTTGTTAAAAGTGATTCGGATAAATTTTACAATTTCCAAATTATAAATCACGAAGACAATCCCGAGATTTCTTATCAAAATTTCTTAAATTGCCTTAAAATGTTTCAGGACTAACCCAATGAATTATGAAATAAAAAAAGTAGACGATATTACAATCTTCAAACTGAATGAAAAAAGATTGGATACAAATATATCCGGTTTGGTAAAAGGTGAGTTTACCTTGCTTCTCAAAGTAGAAGGAGCCGGTAAGCTTATAATTGATTTAAGCGATGTTGAAACCTGTGATTCATCGGGGCTTAGTGCTATCCTTGTAGCAAACAGGATTCTGAACACTACCGGCGGAAGTATGAGGATTGCCGCACCGAGCGAAAAGGTCTATTCTCTTATCAGGATTACACAACTTGACCGCGTACTTGAAGTATGCGAAACGGTAGATGAAGCTTTTGAAGAACTAAAGAACGAAAAAGGATAAATATTATTTACATCATCATTTTTCTTCAATAAACAAGAAAATTAAATTGGCGAAAAAATTCAGTTTCCGGAGAAGCTTTAGAATTAAAATACTGCTGGGGTTACTTTCCGTTCTTGCAATTTCGTTTATGTTTCCCAGGGGCGAATCTATTGAATCGGAAGTTGCTGTTGGCTCAATCTGGATTCACGATGATTTAATAGCGCCATTTAGTTTTCCTATCATTAAAGATGCAGCTATTTATCGTGAAGAGCTTCGCAGAGCGGGGGCAAGTGTTTATCCGGTTTACCTTGGTAACAATGAGAATTCAATAATCGATTCATTAAATAGCTATGATAATTTTCTTCTTAAATTGATAGACCAGGTGATTAGTTCGGATTCGATACCGGGCTTGAACCCTACATTCCTGAGCTCCGAATCATTCAATAAATTTCTTAACCTGCGCCGCAGTGAAATAAATCTTCTACAGAAAAAAGAACTGAACCTGAAGGAGCTTTTCAGTTCAGTTCAAAAAATATTTAAAGAAGTTTCGGAAAAGGGAATTCTAAGTGAACTGCCTGCAAAAGACAGTATCGCAATCAGGGAAGGGAATATTGACCGGATAGAGCCGGCGGACATTTTCTTTAATATAGAGTCTGCAGGTAAATATGTAATAAACAAGATCAACAGAAAGGCATACCCGCCGGATATAAAAAAAATATTAACCGAATATGCAGCGCATTTTGTTTTTCCAAATTTAATATTCAGTAAAAGTTTAACAGAGGAAGAAATTCTGCAGGCAAAGGATAATATTTCCAATTATGCCGGAATAGTAAATGAGAATGAAAGAATTATAGCCAAGCATGACAGGGTTACAAAAGAAACAAAGTTAAGAATCGACTCTTACAAAATTGCAAAAGGAGAGGTAACAGGGGATGAAGGATATATTATCCAGTTTCTCGGCAACTTCCTTCATATTACAGCTTTAATGACTTTGCTTATAATATATATTTTCCTCTTCAGAAAAAAAATTTTTAACGATAACCAGAAAATCCTCCTTATTGCAATCCATTTTGTTTTTATTGCTTTTATTACTTACCTGATAAACAACATGGAAGTTAATGCACCGTTGCAATACTTAATCTTTATCCCCGCTGCATCCATGTTGCTTACAATTATTTTTGATTCCCGTGTAGGTTTCTACTCGACAGTAATTATGGTTCTAATAACGGGAGCCTTAAGAGGAAATGATTATACTTTCTCTGTTATGAATCTTTTTACGGGCGCTCTGGCAGTTTATACAGTGAGAGACATAAAGAACCGTTCGCAAATTTTCCGCTCGTTTCTCTTTATTCTTATTGGATATACGGTTACAGTGCTTGCTTTCAGTCTCGAACGTTTTGCCCCGTGGGAAAATACATTAGTAGAGTTAGCTTTTGCAGGTTCCAATGCACTTATAAGCCCGGTGCTTACATACGGTCTTCTCATTTTCTTTGAAAGACTATTTAAGATTACGACCGATCTTACACTTTTAGAGCTTTCTAATTTTGATAAACCTCTTTTGAAGGATTTATCGAGAAAAGCTCCCGGTACGTTTAACCATTCTATGACTATGGGAACACTTGGTGAAGCTGCTGCGGAAAGAATAGGTGCTAATCCACTGCTTGCCAGGGTTGGTGCTTACTACCATGATGTTGGTAAAACAATTATGCCCCAGAATTTTGTCGAAAACCAATTAAGTAATAAAAATATTCATGAAGAGTTATCACCGGAGGGAAGTGTTAAAATAATTTTGCAGCATGTAGTAGAAGGAATTAAACTGGCAGAGGAAAACAATTTGCCGAAAGAAATAGTAGAGTTTATACCAATGCACCATGGAACAATGACAATGTCTTTTTTCTATGAGAAAGCTAAAAAGCTCTATGGTGAAGAGAAAGTTAATATAAATGATTACAGGTATCCCGGTCCCAGACCCAATTCAAAAGAGACTGCAATTATTATGCTCGCCGATGGCTGTGAGTCGGCAGTAAGAGCAATAGAAGAACCTGATGCAAGTAAGGTTGAAAATATTATTGAAAATATTATACAATCGAGAATTGATGACGGGCAGCTTGATGAATCGCCTCTTACATTAAGCAACCTGAAAAATATTAAAGAAGCATTTATGAATATTTTGCTCGGGCAGCATCATAAGAGAATAAGATATCCGAAGCAGGATGAGATTGAAAAGGGAGTAGAAGCAGATAAAGAAGAAAAATGAATATCTTCTTAAAAGAATATCTTAATGTTCTCCGGCTCGAAAAGAATCTTTCCGTCAATACGATATCCTCTTACAGAAACGATATTAACTCCCTCATAAATTTTCTTGACTCGTTAAAAATCAACGATCCTTCTTTAGTTGACAATAAACTTCTTAACAGCTTTTTTATAAACCTGCAGGAGCTTGGATTAAGCAACACTTCGGCAGCGAGATATTACTCTTCGATAAAAGGATTTTTCAGCTATCTTTTCTCAAATAAATATATAAAAGCTAATCCAGTTGAAAAAGTTATGCCTCCCAAGCTTTCAAAGAATCTTCCGTCCGTTCTTTCACTTGGAGAAATTGATTCCATCTTATTAAAACCCGATGTAGAAAATAAATTAGGATTGCGTGACAGGGGAATATTGGAGGTATTATATGCCTGCGGATTAAGAGTATCTGAATTAATAGGGTTGAAAATTTCAGATCTTTTTTTTGATGAGGAAATAATCAGAGTTTTAGGGAAGGGTTCAAAAGAAAGATTGGTACCGATCGGAAGCAGCGCAATAAAATGGACTAAAGAATACTTAACAAAAAGCCGTCCATTGCTGGCAAAAAAAGCAAAGAGCGAAAATGTTGTGTTCCTTAATAACAGGGGCTCTAAATTATCGAGAATGGGAGTTTGGAAGATTGTAGATCAGTATGTAAAAGAAGCAGGAATTCAGAAAGAAGTTCATCCGCATACTTTCAGGCATTCATTTGCCACACATCTTCTTGAGGGAGGTGCTGATTTAAGAGCAGTGCAGGAAATGCTTGGTCACGCCGATATATCAACTACACAAATATATACACACATCGACAGGGATTATATTAAGCAGGTACATAAACAGTTTCATCCGAGGGGTTAATAAACTTTATTAAAACTATTTTTAGACCAGTTATTTTTTATTAAATAACTTTTTAATTCTCTTTGTAACAGGATGTAGAAAAACAGAGATTTTTCTTATCCAATCCGGAGCCTGGCTATCTAACCTTGCATCGAAATCCCAGTTTCCCTGCTTAATCCTTTCCTGCATAACTGCAGGATGAGTGTTTGTGAATTTCTTTAAATGTCCGAAGCGATCGTATCCCTGCTGAGGGGACTGAGCAAATACTTCAATTTCTTTGTCGGTATAATAAAGTTTATTAAAATCAATTCTCTTCAATGCCATTCTATCCGGAGGCTTTACCCATCCGTAATGATAAATTTCAGCATTTACAGGTTCAACATTTAAAGACGAACCATCTTTGTGTTTAAAATTCATTGCATCGCCCCAGGAAACAATATTTTCATTTCTTCTTATTATTCTTGTTTCTGCAATGTACCATATCCGGTAATTATCCTGGTAATAGTCGTAGCTTCCGTAAAAATGCCTGTATTTAAATTTTAATCCTTCAATTGATTTCTTATTAAGATTTTTTTCCATAGCTGCTTTAACAACCGGAAAATATTTTTCGTGCAAAACCTCATCAGCCTGGATGTAAAAGCACCAGTCGCCGGTACATTTGTTCAATGCCTTGTTTGTCTCGATTGAAAGAACTCTGCCTTCCTCACGCAGGCTCATATCCCATTTACTTTCGAAGATTTTTATTTTATCGTTTTTCAAAGCCAGTGCGGCTTCTAACGTTGCATCTTCTGAGTCTCCGACATTAAGGATAAATTCATCACATAAAGGAAGGATAGATTTAATTGCTTCGATGAAAGGATAGAAATACTTGATCCCGTTTCTTATTATGCTAAACCCGGATACTCTCATTATAGCTTGAACTGCATATTGTAAAGTTTATTATACAGACCATTTAATTTCAACAGCTCGTTATGCGTTCCTCTCTCAATAATATTTCCTTTTTCAAGAACAATGATTTTATCTGCATTCTGAACCGTACTCAACCGGTGAGCTATTACGATAGATGTTCTCCCTTTCATTAATCTTTCAATAGCCTGCTGAACAAGCAACTCGGATTCGGTGTCAAGGGAAGAAGTAGCTTCATCGAGTATAAGAATGGGAGGGTTTTTAAGAAGTGCGCGGGCAATGGATAATCTTTGCCGTTCACCTCCTGAAAGTTTGATTCCTCTGTCGCCTATTAAAGTATCGTAACCATCTTTAAGTTCGGAAATAAAATTATGTGCATTAGCCGCTCTGGCAGCTTCCTCTATTTTATCAATCGATAACTCATTAAGTCCGTAAGCAATGTTGTTGCGAATTGTGTCGTTGAAAAGAATTGTCTCCTGTGTAACTATTCCCATTAAAGATCTCAGAGAATTAATCTTAATCTTCCTGATGTCTGTTCCATCAATCAGGATCGAGCCTGAATCTACATCATAAAAACGGGGTATAAGATCTACAAGGCTGGATTTTCCTGCTCCGCTCGGTCCAACAATAGCGAGAACCTCCCCTTTATTTATTTGGAGATTTACGTTACTTAAAATTATGTCACTCTTCTCGTATTTAAAGCTGGCTTCCCTGAATTCAATTTTCTGGTTGAACGAATTTACTGTTTCTGCATCCGGCGAATCGGTTATTTTTGGTTTTGTGCTTAGTATCTCATAAACTCTGCCTGCCGCGGCGGAACCTTCTTTGACACTGTTGAACATTTGTCCAAATAGTTTTAAGGAGGGAAGCATCTGGAAGAAAACGCCGAGATAAACAAAAAAAGCTCCTGGCGTCATATCGCTTCTTCCCGAGATTATTTCACTTCCGATAAAATATAGAATAACTGCAATCGACAAAATTCCGAGCACCTCGGTTATCGGGCTTGCAAGAGCCCGCCTTCTTGCAAGACTTTTTAAAATGGAAAAATAGTTTTCTTCAGATGATGTAAACCGCTTTATTTCGTATTGTTCCATGCTAAATGCTTTAACAATCCGCATTGCCCCAAAGGTTTCGTCAAGCATTGAAGTTATGTTGGCTATTTTTTCCTGTGAACGAATGCTTTTTCGTTTTAAAGAATTTCCTATCCTTGCAAGTATAAAAGCAATAACCGGGAGGAGGATAAATATTAGTATCGTCAGTTTCCAGTTAAACACGAACAGTACCAATGTAAAAATTATTATTGACGGGGGATCTCTGAAGACACTGTTCATTACAGCTATCATTGAATCACGTATTATCTGTACATCATTTAGTATTCTCGAAATCAGTATCCCTTTTTTTTCTTCGGTGAAATATCCGAGTGAGAGTTTATGAAAGTGGGTATATAAATCCATCCTGATATCTTTTATTACGCCCTGTTCAACTGTGGACATGAAATATGTCTGGAAATACTGGAAAAGATTTTTAAGAATGAAAATAATAACGATTAATATGCACAGGTAAACCAGGAGATCAAGTTTGTCGTATTTAGATACAGACTCGCTTAATTTATAAGTAAGGAAATCTTTAATATCGAAAATACTTATATCCTGACCGGGGTGAAATTCCGGTTTGCTTTGATTAAAAAGCAAATCGATAAACGGCATAATAAGACCGATTGAAAGGAGATTGAATAATACAAACATCAGCATGCAAAAATTTGCAGTGAAGAGTAGTCTTATATAAGGTTTCAGGTATTTAAAGAACTGCCAAAAAATATTCATCTGAAAAAGCAATTAGTTTTATGTAAAAATAATCACTTATAACTTAAGATGTAGCTCTTTTTGGTATGGCTTTTATTTAAATTACCCCAAAAGATTCAATTAAACTTCAATGATTTCCAGCAGATTTGATTTACGCATCCCGTTTTATTTAATGATACTTCTCTCGGTGAGTTTTGTCCTTTCAATTTTTGCCATGCAGTTATTTGCAGGTATTCTTGCTATACTCTGGTTGTTTGAAAAGTATTCCGAAAAAAGAAAAGCCGTTGACAGGATTGTAATATTTATTTTGATATATGGTCTTGTAAGGCTTGCTGCAATAATCTTTTCAGAATATCCTTCTGTGAGCGTACAATCCCTCTATAAAGAAGGACTCTTTTATCTTAGCATTTTTTCAATCGGTTTTTATGTTAAAGTTTTTGATGAACAAAAGACCCGGCAGATTATTTACCTGTTTATTATCGGTGCTGCTTTAAATTCTCTTATCGGAATTGCTAGGTTTAATTTAGGTTTTGTGGAAAGAGCAGAATCTTTTTCATCCGGCTACACGGTATTTTCTGTTTATCTCCTTGCGGCTTTTGGTGTAGCGGTTATTTTATCGGATTTGGTAGAGATTAAAGAAAAATATTTTTATTTACATATCGTTTTGTCGGCAATAATATTAGCCGGAATGGTTTCTTCCCTGGGAAGAGCAAATATCGGGATATCAATTTTAATTTTGCTTGCCGGAGTTTTCTTAAAGAAAATAAAGATCAAACAGGTTTTTCTTATATGTTTGGTTGCGGTAATTTTAGCATTCATTTCTTTTTTTAATAATTCTACCGAAGCAACTCATAGAGTAGAAGCCCCTGCTCAGCTCTCAGACCGTGATATTCTTTATAAAGCAGCTGCTGAGTTGGCATGGGAACATCCCGTACTCGGGTTTGGTCCGAGAACTTTCAAAGAAATTTTTCCTTTAAAGGATGAATTAACTGATAAGGGTGTCGGAGGCTGGCATAATGAGCTACTTCAGGTTTACTTTGAAAGCGGTTTAGCGGGTTTGTTGGCTTACATTATATTGATGGTTGGTATTTTTTCTTCCGGTATAAGTTTTGTTAAAAGAAACAAAGCTGAAGAAAATACAATTATTGTTTTTAGCATATTGGTTTCTATAGCAGCTTTACTGCTTTCCGCCTTTTTTTCAGGCTTTATAGATTCGCCGGTTCTTTCGATCGTTTTTGCTCTTCTTGTTTCTGTTTTGGCTGCGGAGAATTACAGGGACAAAGGAAATAAAAATGATCTTATAAAAGCTGCTTCTCAATGAAACCGAAAGACAAATTTGTTATCTTTACTCGTTACTAAACGGAGTATAATAAATGCACGAAAATGGGAAAGAAGAAATATACAGGCTTGTTGATGAACTTTCCTCTAAGCTGAATATTGGTAATAAGGAAACAGCAATTGTTTTAGCTGCAGGTCATGGTAAAAGAATAAAGTCGCAGAAATCCAAAATGCTGCACGAAATATGGGAAGTGCCTACTGTTGCGAGAGTTTATAATGCCTGTCAAAAGGGCATTAAAGGTATTAACATTATCATCGTAGTGGGTATTAAAGCTAAAGATGTAATGAATGTAATCGGGAAGAGGGCAGCCACTGCTTTTGCTTACCAGGAAACACAAAACGGAACAGGTCATGCTGTTCAAATAGCCCTTGAAAAACTTAACAAAAAATTTAGTGACGGGATAGTCTATGTTCTTCCCGGTGACATGGGATTAATTGATAAAGAAACCGTGAAGCAATTGAGAAGCGAATTCCTAAAAACAAAATCAGATATGCTTGTATTAACAGGAATATTTGAAGGTAATTTTGCAAACAATTCTTACGGCAGAATAGTACGGGTTAAAAACAAAGATGATGAAGGAAAACTTTCCGGGGATGATGAAGGAAAAGTAATCGAGATAGTCGAACACAAAGATGTTCTTGCACTTGATGAAAACAAACCATACAAAACAAAGTTCAAGGGGAGAACATATTCTTATACAAAACAGGAATTGATCGAGAACAACGAATTCAATTCCGGTGTTTATGCCTTTAATTATAAGAAGCTTGTTAACCTGATAGGATCTCTTTCAAGCAATAATGTGCAGAATGAGATTTATATAACCGATATGATCTCGCTGTTTAATAAAAAAGGATACAACGTAAATGCTATTAGTCCTGAGGAAAAACATGTTGTAATGGGGTTCAATAATAAGTCGGTTCTTAAAGAAATGGAGGAGGTAGCAAGAAAACAGGTATATGAGAAATTAAAAGATATAATTGAAATAAACGATCCCGATGATTTTTTTATCCACGAAAGCGTTGTCGATGAAATAATTAAAATGGATAAAAGGAATGTCCCGCTTGATATCGTGATCGGCAGGGGTGTTTACATAGGACAGGGAGTTAAGCTTAACTATAATCTTACCTTAAGCAAAAATGTTTTTGTTGACGGGAATGTTCAGTTTGGCAAGGATGTTTTTATAGATCAGAATGTTCATCTTTCCTGTTTCCCGAAGCAGGCTCTTAAATTAGGTAATTCCGTCCAGATTTTATCCGGCGATATAATTAAAGGAAATATTGTTATTGGAGATAAAACAAGAATTGAATCCAGTGTTAATATGACAGGCAGCGATGAATTTCCATTAAGGATAGGGGCTGACGTTCTCATAAAAGGCACCAGTTATGTTTTTGGATCAATTATAGAAGACGGGATCCAGATCGAGCATAGTGTAATTATAAAAAAGAAAGTTGAGAGATTAGAAAAGAAAACCGGGGTTGTTCAACCGATAAAATTTTATTTGCCGATGCCCGAAGGCATTGATGCAATTGAAGATCTCTGAAAACTTGTCAGTCTTTGACCTGCTTCGACTACGAGCAAGCTCAGACTGATAAATTAAAGCTTGTGTTACGGTTAAAATTATTTCTTAGTTATTTGGTAGTCTTTTTCTGAAGGCTGTTTAGATGACGTGTTAAAGCAGCTTTTTTCCTCGCCGCATTATTTCTGGGAATTTTGCCTTTTATACTATTCTTATCAAGAAATGAAACAGCTTCTTTATAACTTTTTTCAGCTTCAGCTAAGTCGGTAGTTTTAAGAGTCTTTTTATACAGAGTTTTAATTCCCGATTCGATCCTTTGATTTACCACTCTTTTTCTTTCATTCGTACGGATTCTTTTCTTTGCAGATTTATGTGATGCCATTAGTTGGAAACCTTAATTAGTTGTGAAAAACGAGTCCAAATATATCCATTCACCTGTTTGATGTCAAATTTATCTTTTCGTAATTTTATTACAAAAATCAATTGGATAAAAGCTATTTTTATAGCTAATTGTCAGTCTGAGCCCTTCGTTAAACTCAGGATAAACTCCGTCGAAGACTGACATTGAAATAAACTTCATATTCGCTTAGTGTAACAAAAGGAACTGATACCTTGCTTAAAGTAAACGAAATATACTTCTCGATACAGGGCGAAAGTTCTAAAGCCGGGCTTCCATGTGTTTTTGTCAGGCTCACGTATTGTAATCTGCGGTGTGTTTATTGCGATACCGAGTATGCATTTTATGCCGGGGAAGATTATTCGATCAACAGCATTCTTTCCGAAGTAAAAAAATATAATTGCAGACTTGTTGAATTAACCGGCGGAGAACCTTTAGTACAAACGCAGTCTCTTGATTTAATGAAAAAGTTGTGTGATGAAGGCTACGAAGTTATGCTTGAGACGGGAGGCAGTCTTTCCATCAAGGACGTTGACCCGCGGGTAATGATTATTATGGATCTCAAATGTCCTTCGAGCGGAATGATGAAAAAGAATTTTTATGAGAATATAGATTACCTGAAACTAACCGACGAATTAAAGTTTGTAATCGGCAGCCGGGAAGATTATGACTGGATGAAAGAAATTATGGAGAAATACAAACTCGCTAAAAGATTTAAAATTCTTGTCTCTGTGGTTTTTGACGAGCTTGAACCGGTAACCCTGGTTGAGTGGGTTTTGCAGGATAAGCTGAACGTGCGCTTCCAGCTACAGATGCATAAGTTTATCTGGGATCCTGCTGCTAAAGGTGTTTAAGCAGGATAAGCTCTTACATATTGATTTAACTTCCATTGTTATGTAAGTTAGCCTAAAATTTAATTTAGACGGAGATTTTATGAGTATTGAAAACGAAAAATTAAAATTGATAGAATGGATAAAGGAACTTCGGGATGATTCAACGATCGAGAAGATTAAAATGCTGAAAGATAACCCCGGAGAAACCGACTGGTGGAATGAAATAACAGAAGAAGAAAAAGCCTCAATTGAAAAGGGACTTGTTGACATAAAAGAAGGCAGAATCACTCCACATTCAGATGTAAAAAAGCGGTTTTCATAGTTAATAAAAATCCGATAATCATTTATGAAAATTGCTAAAGAATTCAGATGGGAAATGGGGCACAGGCTTCCCGAACATTTTGGTAAATGCAAAAACATTCACGGGCACTCTTACAAAATGATAGTTGAGCTTGAAGGAGATGTTGCTAAATCGGGAATGGTGATGGATTATTACGATGTTAAAAAGATGGTTGAGCCTATTGTTGAAAAGCTCGACCACGCATTTATGGTTTATAAAGAAGATGAAGAAATAATCTCTTTCCTTGAAAAGCTGAAGTCAAAAATGGTTGTTGTTGAGTTTCAGTCAACAGTTGAGAATATCTGCAAATATTTTCTCAGTGAAATTAAGAAGTTCCGCTTTCCGCAGAATGTTGAAAAAGTATCCGTCCGCATTTATGAAACAGCTGATGATTATGCCGAGGAGGAAATTAAGTTATGAATGACACCAGTCCCTGGGCAAAAAAAATACAGGATGAATTGTTTGCAAAACTTTCGGGTGAAGAAAGACTTTTGATGGGACTCGAGATGTTTGAAACCGCAAGAAAAATTGTATTGTCTTCATTCCCTCCGAATCTATCTGAAAATGAAATAAGGAAAAGATTGTTTTTTCGTTTTTACGGAAATGATTTTTCTGAAGAAGAGAAGGAAAGAATTTTAGCAAACCTTTAGCCAATAAGGATGGAAAAGCTGGAAACTCAGTTTGTTCCCTGCAACGGATGCACACTTTGCTGCAAAGGGGATTTAATAAGATTAACTTCCAACGATAACCCGGCAGAATATATAACCGAACTGCACTTCCGCATACCCGGTGCTCTAATGCTTGCACATAAAGAAAACGGGGACTGCATTTACCTCGAAGAAAACGGCTGCAGCATACACAGCCGCGCACCCGAACTCTGCCGAAGTGCCGACTGCCGCACACTCGCTCTTAAATATGATTTTAATACCGCAATGCATATGCATAATTCCGGGATGTTAAATATACTTGTGTGGGATAAGGGGAAGGAATTGCTGAGGGAGATGAAAAATTGATTAAATTAATCCGGAGGTAATAGGAAAATGAAAATTGGAAGGTTCACTACAAAAGGCAGAGTAACCATTCCCGTTGAACTACGTAGAAGGTATAACTTAAAACCCGGTACACGAATTAATTTTTTTGAAGAGGATAACGGAATAAAAATCATTCCGATAACAACACAATTAATTTATAAGAATATTGGATTTTTGAAGGGGAAGGACAATTTACTTAAGGCATTGCAAAAAGAGAAAATAAGGGAAAGGGAATTGTAAGATTGCTATAAAGTGGATTTTGAAATCGAAAGAAAATTGGAAAAGAGTTTGAAACATATTAGTGCTGTTTTTAAAGACTCTGAAAACTAAACTTATGATAGTCACTAAAACTCAGTTTAAATCTTTGCTCTGTTTCCGAATCCTTCAACAATTCTATTTCAAATTCATTAGTTGCTCTTTCTAAATCTGTAAACAAATTATTATCCATATCATTTGCAGTAACTTCAACGCCTTCAATTTTAACGATGTATCCTTGCTTTTCCAATTCGTAAACAATTGAGGACAAGGGTGAATTCATATCATCCTCATCAACAGCATTATAAATTTTTTCAATATTCATAATATTACTCCCATTTTAGTTTTGAAATGTAACATTAAAATATATAGAAATGAGTTTTAAAATCCAGGCAGGAGATAAGAATAATGTGTTCTCGGCGATTCAAAAGAAAACCTTCAATCCAGTTTCCGCCAAACTGAACAGGGAAAAATAAAACCATATCACTGAAAAAATCCTTTTATAAAGTATTGATTGAGTTTGGCAATCCTCATCTTTACGTTTCACAGTGAAATTATAACAGCAACTAAATGTAATTGACGTGTGATATGAAAAAGGCGTTAATAATCGTACAGAATAAAAACAGCACTACTAAAAAATTTGGTGAAGAAATAGCGAACTTCCTGCTTAACAGGGGACTCTCTGCAGAGCTTATCCCAATTAACGGTTTTGAACCCCAAAAGCTTGAAGATGCGGATTACCTGCTTCTCGGCGGCTGGAGAAACGATTCGTTGTTTTCACTCAAGCGACCTGATAATGAATGGGTATCGCTTGTAAAAAAACTTCCCGCACTCGATGGTGTAAAGACCGCATTATTTACAACTTATAAATTCTTTTCCGGCGGTATGTTCAGAAGTATGAAAAGATATTTGCGGAGAAAAACGGAAGACCTGGATTTTGTTTTTAAATCGAGGGACGGTTCTCTTTCTATTTCCGATAAAATTGCTTTGAATGATTTTATTAAATAGGGTGCGTGGGTTCTATACAGTTTCCTTGTTATAAAAATTATACCCACCTCTAAATCTCCTCCAAGGAGGAGACGTTATATTACTTTTTTAACATTTCCTTTGTAAAGTTAACCTCTCCAAGGAAGAAATTGTCCCCTCCTTGGAGGGGAAGGTGGGGTGGGTCAATGTTATGTGAAGATAATTTTTTGTATGTTGCTTGTAAAATCACGGGGCTGCAATGAAAAGAAGAAAAATTATTCTGTATAATCCTAATCTAAAAAAGTATGCAAGAAAACTCAGGAATGATAGTACCTTTACAGAGATTTTGTTATGGGATTACTTAAAGGGCAAACGGATGTGCGGATTTGACCCTGCCTGCCGGCAGGCAGGTTTGACAGACAACGCCCAATTGACAATTATATCGTAGATTTCTACTGCAAAGATTTAATGCTGGCGATAGAAATTGATGGAGAAAGTCACTACGGGAAAGAGAGTAAGGATGAAGCGAGAGATAAGAGATTAAATCAACTTGGAGTTACAGTTTTACGGTTTGATGATTTGGATGTAAGATATGATCTTGAGAAAGTACTTGAGAGGATTGAGAGGTGGATAAAAGAACATACAAAATAGGGACGGAACACATAAAGAATATGATAAAATTAATGCTGAGGAAATCTGAGATGAAAATTAAACCTATTAAAACAAAAAAAGATTATGAAGAGGCATTAAAAAAAGTTGAAGAACTTTTCGATGCTAAGCCAAATACACAGGCTGGCGATGAACTTGATATACTGGTAACACTTATTGAAGCTTATGAACAGAAACATTTTGCTATCTCTCTTCCCGATCCGATAGAGGCAATCAAATTCAGGATGGAACAATCCGGTTTAAAGCAAGCGGACCTGGCAGAGGCAATGGGAGGTAAAAACAGAACATCAGAAGTGCTTAACAGAAAAAGAGATCTTACTTTAAATATGGCAAGAAAGCTTCATAAAAAATTTAAAATCCCCGCGGAATCGCTTTTAGCTTAGTACTAAGATTCTACTCCTGTTCCTTCACCTTCCCCATAACAATTTTCTCGGCTAAGCCGGGAAAGAACAGATTAAGCCAGGTTAAGATTTTTAGTTTACCCGGAATAATTAATTCTCTTTTCCTGCTAATCATTCCTTTAATAATTTTTTTGCTGCATTCTTCAAGAGAGATTGATTCTTTGCTGTGCCCTTTACTTGATTCACCTATTTGATTTCCATCTTTATCGAAAGCATTTTTTCTTAAGTTAGTTCCTCTTAGCCAGTGAGGCATAACGAGCATAACATCAACTCCCTTATCTGCAAGCTCCATTCTTAGCGTGTTCAAAAATCCTGTTAGAGCATGTTTGGAAGCCACATAGCCTGTGTGTTCAGGAACAGCAATTTTTCCCTGTATAGAAGATATTGCAGTTATCATTCCTTTGCTTTTAATTAAAGCAGGAAGACAGCAATGAGTAAGATAAACTGCGCCAAGGTAATTTGTTTCAATTAATTTCTGAAATA
Source organism: Ignavibacteria bacterium GWC2_36_12 (assembly GCA_001802795.1). GTDB lineage: Bacteria > Bacteroidota > Ignavibacteria > Ignavibacteriales > Ignavibacteriaceae > RBG-16-34-14. Next base: position 18,652 of record MGZZ01000119.1, read on the forward strand.
AAGTCAGGTCTGTAATTTCCTCAAACTTTGCCCACATACTTATTCCGGCATTTAGTACAAGGTGATGGAGAGCGTTGAAATTATTAATTGTTTCATTATAAAGTCTTTTGCAATCTTCCTGCTTACTTATATCTCCCCGAACAACTAAAGTCTTTGCACCTTTTTCTTCGCAGGTTTTTGCTACGCTCTGGAGTTTATCAATATTTCTTGAAAAGAGAACAAGGTTTGTTTTATGATATGAAAGTTGTGTCGCAAGAGAAGCGCCTAATCCTGACGAGGCTCCTGCGATAACAATTGTTTTACCCGCCAGCATTAATACCGCTTTCGAATTTTTCAATATCGCCTTTGCTTAATCCCCAGTTTATTTCATTGCCATCCGGTGGAATTATTTTCCCCGGGTTCATAATGTTGCCGGGATCGAGAGAAACTTTTAATCCTTTTACTGCTTTTATTCCTGTTTCAGAAATATCGTCTTTAAGCCATGGCATGTGTTCAAAGCCAACTGCGTGATGATGTGAAAGTGTTGCGCCGCCTTTCATAAAGGCATCCTCAGCAGCTTTTTTTATGTAGAGGTATTGTTCAATTTCATAACCTGGAATTTGCTGGCATCCGAAAGTAAAATAGAGGCTTGCGCCCGTGTGATAAGTGTGACTGATATGACAGCCGAGAAATCCTGTCTTTACAGTTTTCTTTATTGCTTTATCAATGGATTCAAAAGTTAAATAGTAAAGCGGAAGAAGGTTACTCCACACAGTAGAAGTTTCGCTAACATCAGCCATAATATTTCTATCCATTACAAAATCACGGAGATAAGGAAAATCATACTTGCCTTTTTCAAAAGCGTGTCCGGGACCGGTTCCAAGATTAAATGCACCATGCTTTTTATATATTTTATTTACCTTCTTTTTCATTTTGTCGAATGTTTCTTTGTCACCTTCAAACACTGTCAGCATTAAACAGGATTTACTGAAGTCGAACTTCTTTACACTTTTCAGATACCACTTAACAATATTACCAAGAAGCGATTTTAATAGCGATGATTTGTTTCTGTAAGCAAGAGAGAGTGCAGTTTTACCAGGATCGTTAAGCCTGGTTACAACCGGAGCCGTGTATTTCTCAACACATTCCCGGACAGCCTTAACTCCACTTTCAAAATCAGGGAAAAGATAACCGTAAGGTTTTCTCTCTTCGGGAAGCTTGTGAATTCTCATTACAGCTTCAGTGATTATACCGAGAGTTCCTTCGCTGCCAATGCATATATGATTAACATCAATTCCGTTGGAAGATTTTGGCACTGTGCGTGTAACTATCGTTCCTTCGGGTGTAACCATTCTTAATGAAAGAACCATATCCTCGATTTTCCCATACTTGTCACTTTGCATTCCTGCAGATCTTGTCGCAATCCATCCGCCGAGTGTAGAGTATTCAAATGAATCGGGAAAATGTCCTAAAGTTACTCCATAAGAATTAAGCTGTTTTTCCATTTGCGGACCCAGCGCACCGGCTTGTATCCTGGCTGTGTTAGAAATTTTATCAACACTAATTACCTTATCCATTAATTTCATATCCAGAGAGGCAATCATTCTTCCGCTGCCGTTATTAGCTTCGAGGCAGCCTGCTATGTTAGAGCCGGCACCAAATGGAATAAGTACAACATCATATTCTTTTGCAGCTTTAATTACTTTTGCAATTTCATCTTCTGATAAAGGATAAATTATACAATCGGGAGAAGCATTAACAATTCCGTGTCTTATTCTCCATAAATCTCTGAAACTTTTGCCGTAAGAATGAATCAGCCTGTCTTTTTTGTCGAATGTAAACCGTTCTTTATCAATAATAGTTTTTATTTGATTAATAAATTTTTCATTAAGAATTTGCAGCGATAGTTCGATATCTTCAAATTTAATGGGTGGAGTATAAGTCGGTTCTCCATCAATGCCAACGACCTTTTTAATATATGACCAAAGTTCAGGTTTATCGGATATAATAAAATCTATATTCTCGCCGCCCCAACCCCACCATTTCATTTGTTCAAGGTTAAGCATTGTTTCTACTTTCCATTAGTTCATGAACTCTTTTTTCAAGCTCTTCCGTTATTTTACGGTAAGCCTGAAAGTTACTTGAATCGGTTTCATCATTACACAAAAATTCCTTTGGGAAAATTGGTTTGCCAATCTTAATTGTGATCTTTGAAGGTCTCATAAATTTTTTCCCCTTGGGCCATGCATTAAAAGTTCCTTTTATATGAGCAGGAATAATAGGAAGCCCAAGTTCTGCTGAAATCATTGCCGGTCCTTTTTTAAATGATTGGATCTTACCTGTTTTTGAACGGGTACCTTCGGGATAAATTATTAAACTGCGGTTATCAATTTTTGTAAATTCTTTGCAGGCTGTAAGATAGTCAATTATCGACTTTCTGTCCGCGTCCCGGTCAATCGGTATTAAATTCATCAGAAGATTTAAATAGTATTTTCTTTTGTCGCTGCCGAAGAAATAATCTTTAGCCGCCATCATTGCAAAATTCTTAAAGGGCAAACCGGAAGCAACCATTAAAATGCCGCTATCCATATGGCTGTTATGGTTGCTGCAAAAAATAAATGATGAAGACTTCGGTATATTTTCTCTTCCGGATACTTTAAGAGGACAATAAAAAGTAAAAAGAATCTTGCAGTAAATCTCGAAAATTTTTTTTATTGATTTGCTGAGAAAAGATGGCTTTTTTAATACATGGGAATATTCGGGAGGGACAACAGAATTCTCCAGTTCTAAATGGAAAGTGCCCACTCATTTTCTCCCGTACCTAGCATGTGCCGAAGCGAATTCATCTGTTATAATAGCGCCGCCAAGCGATAACTCCAGAGCAAGAGCACAGGCACAAACAATTTCCGCGAGTTTCCTGGAAGAATCTTTACCTGTGCAGCCTAAAAGCTCAAGGTTTTTCCTGGCTTGCTTTAGTCTTGTTCCTCCACCAACAGTTCCAACAGTGATGGAAGGCATTGTAATAGTTGCATAAAGATCTTCATTATTTCTTACTTCGTATGAAACAATTCCACCCGAGTTTTCAACTACACTTGCTGCATCCTGCCCGGTAGCCAAATAAATTGCTGTCAGTGCATTTGCCACGTGCATATTCATTCCAAAAATTCCCGCTTCCTGGGAGCCTCGTGTACATTGTCTCCAGCCGTCGAAATATTGTTTAGCATTAACTCTTAAAACACGCCTGAGATATTTCCCTTCGATTAAAGCGCTTCCTATAACATAATGGCTTCTTCCAAGAAGCAGAGATTTATAAGCCGGGTTTTTATCGCCGTTAAAGTTGCTTTCAATAAAGTACCTGAAGGCTGCATCACATTTATAATTTTCTTTAATATAGTTACAGCCTTTATGTGTTGCTATAGTAACCATATTCTGCCCGGCAGCTTCACCGGTAGAAAAGACGAAATCGAGAATCACACTATTTTGAGAAGGATATTTATCAATTCTTAAAAGCTTGCCATGTTTTGTTGTCGATTCAGCTTCTCGTTTGATGCTTTCGAAATTTGTATCAACCCACTCCAGAAAAGGTTTGCTTTTATCAATATCATTAAAAATAAATATTGGTGACCTTGATATTTCCTGTTTGATATGTCTTGTTTTTATTCCGCCCGAAAGATGAGTTAAGAAAAGCCCGCGGGTCATAGACATTGTTAAGGTTCCTTCCAAAGTGCAAAGCGGAACGTAGTATTCTCCCGTTGCATAAGATCCATCGATTAGGAGAGGTCCTGTAACCGCCATTGGGAGGTGCATAAAGCCGACGTGGTTTTCAATTATTCCTCTAAGCTCGTCAGGGTTGTCGGGACCAGCTTCATTAAGATGGAACCCGGTTTTATCCTCAAGCCACTTTTTTCTTTTTTCGGTGTCTTCTTTTTTATATCCACGGGGAGGCAGTGTTGCACTCATCTAAAGACCTGCACCTTTTGGTTTGTTGAGAGGGTCATAAATACATCAATTAAATTTAAGAAAATCCAAATAGTAATATCAAACTATGGTATTAATATATAATCTGTTCGCATAAACTGCATTTAAAATATCGTAAAAAATGATTATTAGAATGGACATCCTGTAGAGGTTTAAGGGTAATTTTTACGCTATGAGAGAAAAAGTTTTTTATTTATTGCTATGAGGAAACTGAATTACGAGGACATAAGGTTGTAATCTGGTGACCCAAATGAATAAAATAAGACAAATTGATACAGAGTTAAATATTTCAAAATTAAGGATTTAAGGAGTATTAAAATCTGTTATATGGCATAATTTATGTCTTTCAAAAATTGAAAGAGGTTTATAAAAAACCAGGTTAACATTAAAGAACAAACCAAATAGTCAGGGACTGACAATGTATGTAGAAACAAAAATGGAAGAAGTCAGGCAGTTGATCAAAAAAGTTATCGAGCTTGAGTATAAGGATGCTCTTAAGAAAGGCTTATTAGACTCCAGATCAATTTCCAATAAAATATGGAATCTTTTGATTGATAAAGATGCTTTGCAAATTCCTGCTCCTGAAGCAGCTTCCGGATGTTACGAAAATACTGAAGATTAAAAACCTTGATAGTCTCTCCCGGGGTTATCAACCTGTTTTACTTCTCTATTATTTATGTAAAGAAGATAAAGTCATTCAACAAGTAAAGGTATACTTCGGATGAAATTAGAGCTAAAGCCACATCGACTCTACCAGAAAGCTCTCCAATATTACAGCAGGGGAAACTGCAAGAAACTTCTCAACGACTACCGGGGCGCAATCGCCGATTTCACAAAAGCAATCAAATATAATCCCAATTTTGCCGAAGCATATTACAGGCGGGCTAATATAAAAATTATTCTAAAAGACACCGAAGGTGCTATACTTGACTATGACAGGGCAATTAAGTTGAATCCGGATTTCGCCCAGGCAGTAAATAATAAGGAACACTTAAAACCAGCCGCAGAGAATGTTAGTGAAAAACAATCTGTTTCATTAGAACAGGAAGATTAGGAATTTATAAGGGACTTTTAAGCGGCACGTTTATTTTTTTGTTTTTAGAAATTCTCAAAGTATTTCATTCTCTCAAAAATATACCCACTCAAATTTAAATTGATACATTTCTTAAAATTTCATGGTATCCGTTTTGTATTCTTTATAATAACCTTCATCATGTTGTTGTCTCATTAAAAGACCTCAAACAATTTAATTAGTTTGTAAGTGGTTAGCTTGCAAGGTGAAGTCGATGAAATATTTTCTTATAATTATTCAAGGGTAAAAAGGGAATAGAAGGGGAATTATTACCTGAGATAATTTTTTTTCTTACAATTATACAGGGGAGAAAAACGTAATACGAATGAATAGTAACGCGTAAAGTTTTAGTTTGAAACATATGGAGTGAACATGAATAAGATTTATTATTTCTCCAAAGCAAACCTTCAGTTTATTGAAATAAGACATTTCAAATACAAGTTAGTATCTTTTTTTACAATTTCTGTTATAATAATATCGCTGATCTTATTTGGGGGTTATTCATATATTTTTTCGCTTATTAATAATGGTCGTGATATCAACTCGTTGAAGAACACAAATGAAGTTCTTAAAACCAGGCTGGGGGAATTAACAAAACTATATGAGATTCTGGACTACGACCTGGATAGCCTTATTAACACTAATACTGATTTGAGAATAGCTGCGGGTCTTCCTCCTGTTTCAGACGAGGTAAGAATGTTAGGTTATGGCGGGGGGTCGTTTGATGATAATCCTGAAATATTCATTAAGAATTCAAATGAACTTAATGCTGTATATCAACTCGCAGAAGATTTAACAAGAAAAGTCAATTTTGAAAAATCGAATTATCTGGAGATAGCAAATAAACTCGAGGAGAGCAATCAGCTTTATTTTTCTTTACCGGCAGTCAAACCTTGTGTTGGTACAATTGGCTACCATGGATTTGGTATGAGGATGCATCCTATTTTAAACCGTGTTCTTATGCATGGAGGAATTGATATTGTTGCTGGGATAGGAACCCCGGTCTGTGCATCCGGGCAGGGCAAGGTAGTGTTTACAGGATATAACGGAGGACTCGGTCTGACAATAGAAATTGACCATGGTTTTGGTTACAGAAGCTTATATGCACATTTATCAAAAATTCTTATTAAAAAAGGGGGTGTAGTATCAAGGGGGGAAGTGATTGCTAAAACCGGAAATACAGGCTTGTCAACCGGACCTCATCTTCATTACGAAATAGAGCATAACGGTATCAAACAGGACCCGATGAAATTTATTTTTGATCAAACAAATCTTTTTTGATAGGCAGATATTAAGATTTTTTTAGTGCTCTAGAAGAGCATATGTATAATTAAACAGGAGTTGTAATGGGTATTATAAATGAAAAGGTATTGGCGGTTACTATAATTGGCGTTCTTTATGCACTCACCTGGTTAATGAAACCACAAACAAAATTTAAAGGTATTATTAATTTATTACTAGGAATAATTACAGTTATCTGGATACTGGATTTTTTCGGAATATATTCTTATAAAAATTTTTTACCAAAGCAATTTTAGATTTTACTGATTAAGCATTTCCTGTCAATTCAAAGTCCGCATAAATA
>MGZZ01000120.1 GCA_001802795.1 Ignavibacteria bacterium GWC2_36_12
AAAAACTCTTAAGCCTGAAGAATCAGAAGTTTACAGTACTTATGACAGCCTTATGAAATGGGCTGATAAACTGAGAAAGCTAAATATAAGAACTAATGCCGATCAGCCTGATCAATCTGCAAATGCAATTGCATTTGGTGCTGAAGGTATTGGACTTTGCCGAACTGAACATATGTTCTTCGGCGGAGATAGAATTCTTTCTGTAAGAAAGATGATCGTTTCCGATTCAATTGAAGACAGGAAAAAAGCCCTCGACGAACTTCTTCCTTTACAAAGAGGAGACTTTGAAGGAATCTTCGAAGTTATGGAAGGCCGTCCGGTGACAATAAGAACTCTTGATCCTCCATTGCATGAATTCCTTCCTCATGCAGATAAAGAAATCAAAGAACTTGCTGAAAGCCTTGGAATAGATGAAGGTAAATTAAGAGCAAAGATCGAAAGTCTTCATGAATTCAATCCTATGCTCGGGTTCAGAGGATGCAGGCTCGGAATCATTTATCCTGAAATAACTGAAATGCAGGTTCGTGCAATTATGGAAGCTGCATGCAATGTTGCTTTAAAAGGAATAAAAGTAAAACCTGAAATAATGATCCCGCTTGTCGGTCATATTAATGAATTCAAATTGCAGGAAAAGATTGCAAGGAGAGTTGCCGAAGATGTTATTAAAGAGAAAGGCAAGAAAGTAAGTTACCTTGTAGGAACGATGATCGAGTTACCGAGAGCTGCTGTAACTGCAGACAAAATTGCAGAGAGAGCGGAGTTCTTCAGTTTCGGTACAAACGATCTTACACAAACCACTTTCGGATTGTCGAGAGACGATGCAGGAAAATTCCTTCCGCTTTATGTTCAGAATGACATTCTTGTAAACGATCCTTTTGAAGTAATTGACTTTGAAGGTGTCGGTGAATTGGTGAAAATGGGAACGGAAAGAGGAAGATCGACAAGACCTGATCTTAAAGTCGGTATCTGCGGCGAACATGGCGGTGAACCTGACTCAGTGGAATTCTGCCACAAGACAGGTCTTAATTATGTAAGCTGTTCTCCGTTCAGAGTTCCGATTGCAAGGCTTGCAGCAGCAAGGGCAGTTGTAAGGGAAATGAAAACTAAAAAAGGTAAATCTTCAAAGAGTAAAAAGAAAAAAGCTTCTAAAAAGAAGTAATCATTAAAAAACCGGAGCGGAGGGGAAAATCTCTCCGCTCTACTATTAAGAGTTAAATATAAGGAAAACAAATGAAGTTATCAGATTTCAAGTACAATCTTCCCAAAAGTGCAATAGCAAAATACCCGGTTTCTCAAAGAGACAAAGCCAAGTTAATGGTTTTGGACAGGGAAACCCAGGAAATTACAAGTAAGAAGTTTAGTGATATTGCCGATTATATGGAAAAAGGGGACGTACTTGTAGTTAATGAAACAAGAGTATTCCAGGCGCGGCTTTATGGTAAGAAAGAAAAGACCAATGCAAAAATCGAAGTTTTTCTTCTCAGGGAACTTAATGCTGAAGAAAGTATATGGGATGTGATTGTCGATCCTGCGAGGAAAGTGAGAATCGGCAATAAAATATATTTTAATGATAAACTGTGGTGCGAAGTTATTGATAATACTACTTCCCGTGGAAGAACTGTTCGCTTCAACCAGCCGAATAATGTTTTTAAAGCCGTAGAAAAAATCGGTTTAACTCCACTTCCACCGTATATTAAAAGAGAGCCGGAACCGGCGGATAAAGAAAACTATCAGACCGTTTACGCAAAGATTGATGGCTCTGTTGCAGCACCAACTGCAGGACTTCATTTTACGCCGAAACTTCTTTCTAAAATCAAAAATAAAGGAATAATCACAGTCCCGGTTATTCTACATATAGGGCTCGGAACTTTCAGACCTGTTGAAGTTGAAGATTTAACCAAGCATAAAATGGACTCAGAGTATTACGAGATACCTGCAAAATCCTCAGAGTTAATAAATAAAGCTATCGATGCAAAGAAAAGAATTTTTGTTGTTGGAACCAGTTCTACCCGTGCTCTTGAAACGAGTGTTACAGCAGAAGGAAAAGTTAAACCAAGCAGGGGATGGACAGATAAATTTATTTATCCTTATTATGATTTTAAGATAGTTGATAAGCTTATAACAAACTTTCATGCAGAAGAATCAACCTTGCTTATGCTTACCTGTGCTTTTGCCGGTACCGATTTTGTTATGAAAGCATACAAAAAAGCACTCAAAGACAAATACAGATTTCTAAGTTATGGCGATGCAATGCTTATCGTATGAAAGTATATGCAATAATTCCTGCAGGAGGAAAGGGTAAACGGAGCGGGATTAAAACTCCCAAACAATACCTGAAGATTAACGGGAAAGAGCTTATTGTTTATACTCTCGAAGTTTTTCAGAAGAACAAGCTTGTCGATGAAATAATAATTTCTGCAGATCCTTTATATTTTAATAAGCTAAAAAGACTAATTAAAAAATATAAATTATCAAAAGTTGCTTCAATTGTCGAAGGGGGAAGAGAGAGACAGGATTCTGTATATAACGCCCTCTGCGCTTTATCTTCTCCCTCGCCCAATGATCTTGTCGCCGTTCACGACGCTGCCCGTACATTGCTTCCCGCAAAAGTTTTGACCTCGGCTTTAATCACCGCAAAGAAAAAAGGGAATACGCTTGTCTGCATTAAGGCAAAAGATACTCTTGTAAAAGGGAAAGTCAGAGTAGAAGAATACCTTAACCGTAATGAAGTTTATTATGTGCAAACTCCCCAGGTTTTCCGATATAGAGATTTAATGAAAGCAATGAACAAAGCGAATAAAGAAAATTATTACGGAACCGATGAATCAATGCTGGTAAGCAGGATAGGAATTAAAGCGAATATTGTAGAAGGCTCGGTTTTTAATTTTAAGGTTACGTCTAAAGACGATATCGAGCTTTTAAAGAAAATTTTGAAATAAGTGGTAACGAAGTAGTTCGTGACAGCCGAGGGAACCTAAAAATGAAGAAATTATATTCAAGTTTTTGTATTTAAATAACCAACATTAATATTTATTTACGAAAAGCTAGTTGTCGGACAGACTGCCATTTCGTGACTTAAGAATCTGCAGGAAGGGGAGTAAATGGGCATTTCCGTTACGAAGTGATTTATGACAGCAGAACCCCAAAGCCCCAATTATTTGCCACACCGCAATAATTTTCTTCACTTAACAGTTCCAAAATTTTCAAATTGACTTTGAAAAATTTTTTAGGCTTGTTTGATATGTAAATAAATGGAATCATAAATATTCTTAAAAGGGGAATATGAAAAAGCTAACGTTACTCACCGCTATTTTAATTATTAGTTTTGTATTTGTAATTACAATTAAAGCTCAGGATTCAACATTATCCGGGATTGCAATATTGCCTTTTCATTCAAATGGAATTGACCCGGTTTATATTGAAACTTCAGAATCAATATTACATCTGGAGATCAGCAAACTAAGTAACGGGGATGTTGTTTCTGCTGAACGCACGAAAGACGCTCTTTCCGACAAAGACTGTTTAGAATCTGATTGTGCCGTGGAAGTAGGGAAAAAATTGAATGTCGACCAGGTTTTAGGGTGCAGGCTGTCAGCGTTGGGAGAAAAAATTATCATTCAATATTTTCTTGTTAATGTTTTCTCAGGTAAAGAAGTTCTTATTGACCAGATATCAGCAACAAGTATCGAGGAACTTGAAACAGTGATGAAAAGAATTGCGAAGAGTGTTGTTGAAATTAAACCTGCGGGAAAAAGTGTTGAAGTAGGAAATATTCTTGAAGGCGAATCCCAGGAGCCATTGAGAAGGTCTTCGAGGAAAAATGTCGGTCTTTCATTCGGATATCTTTATCCGCAAAATGGTTATGATGAAGATGATCGTTCCTTCGTAGCCAATTTACATTTGGATTATGAAATGGAAGAATATGCCGTGGGAATGCTTCTCGGTATCCGTAAAGGATTTGCGATAAATATTTACGGAGATTACTTATTTACAAAAACTGATTTCTGTCCGTTTGTTGGAGGGGCTTTCGGTTTCCATTGGGTTTCCCATAATAATTTTTATGACCCATATTTTGGTCAATCAATTGACAAAAGAGGTGATGGTTTTGAAATTACTGCCAATGCAGGCATGAGAATTTTACATACTTATAATTTCCAAATACTGATTAATCTGGAGTTCATTTATACATTGAACGAGTATGACGATAGTGCAATTGTTTTTACGATCGGGATTTTATAATATTTGTTTCCAGAGCTTTAAGTAAGACTCACCTATAAGTGAGTCTTACAGCTACTCTAAAAAACTCTATCCTTTGGGAAATGTTATTATATCCTCATATTTCAAATCATACTTTTCTGCTTTTAGTAAAAACTTTGTGTAAGGATGCCGTGGGTTTGCAAAAAGCTTGCTTGAACTATTCTTCTCTACAATTTCGCCATTATACATAATTATAACTTCCTCAGTTAGTTTCCTTAGCAAGCGAAGGTTATGTGCAACACATATCAAAGTTATGTTGAAATTCCTTTTGAGATCAAGAAAGAGATTTAAGAAATTTTCCTGTGATTCATAATCCTGCGCAGAGAATGGTTCATCAAGAATCAGTAACTCGGGTTTTACAGCCAATATTCTTGCTAATGCTGTACGCTGCTGTTCGCCGCCGCTTAACTCGTATCCTCTTCTTTGTAAAAGTGATTTCGAAAGTTTTACAGCATCAAGTATAGTGTCGAGATAAGTTGGCTCTATATTATTTTTGTTCCCTAATCTTAAAGATTCATTCAGCATCTCTCCGACTTCTCTTATTGGATTAATTATTTCTCCTGTATTCTGAAAAAGAATCTGAACTGGCGAAACTTTATTAAAGTCCCGCGAAAAATAATAACTGACCTTTCCTGAAGTTGGTTTCAATATTCCAGCAAGAATTTTTGCAAGTGTTGTTTTCCCGCTTCCCGATTCACCGGAAATACCGAGGACAGAATTTTTCTCCAGCTCAAATGAAATGTTATTAAGAATAACTTTCTCTTCGTTTTTCTGTAAAACCGAATAAAATATATTTTCCACTTTTAAAATATAATTCATACTTGCGTTCCGATATTATTCAGATGGAAAAATTCTTCCGGTGAAGATAATGGAGACAATGTACAATCGGAGAGAAGAGCAATTTTACTACTTGCATTCCTGGCTAAATCGAGATCCTGTGTTACCATTAAAGCGAGGTTTCCATCGCCGACAAATTCTTTAAGTTTTATAAGAAGAAGGTTTACAATGGGGGCATCAATTCCAGAGGTAGGTTCATCTAACAGAATAATTTTCGGTTTGGCAAGTAAAGCGAGGATAAAACTTATTCTTTGTGCCATTCCACCACTTACTTCATATGGATACATTTTAAAAAGTTTTTTTGCTTCGGGAAGAAGAAAAAAATCGAGAAGCCGGTTAATTTCTTCTTGATCTTTGGTAACAAGGCTAAAATAATAGCTGAAGGTTTTCAGATGATCGAAGCTGTTAACGGGGTCCTGGAAAACATATTTTATTTCATTCTTCCTGATTTTTTGTAATTCATCCGCTTCCAATGATAATAAATCTTTACTTTCATAAAGGACTTTCCCTTTAACAGAATAAATCCGTTTATCGAGTAAACCGGTAAGAGATTTTAGCAAAGTGGTTTTTCCTGTTCCGTTCTTACCAAGGATTGTATAAATGTTTCCCCTTTCCAGTTCAAAGATGATATCCTTGAGAATGATTCTTTCGCTATTTTTAATTATGCTGACTTTGCTAAGCAGGACATTGAGCATCTGGCTTTATCTTTTTATATTTAACTAACAAAATAATAAATTGATACTAAAATTATTAAAAATATTCACATCGTTCGCCTTTTGATAATTAAGAAGTATTCCTTAATTATTATTGCCTTATTACTCGTAGTAGGGGGGTGTGAAAAGGAATCTCCGGTTCACTCTAATAGAGTAGTTGTTGCGCTGTCGGCAGACATAACATCTTTCAATCCTCTTTTTTCATTTAGTGTTGATGAAGGAGTTGTTTCGGAGCTTCTTTATTTAAGTCTTGTCGATTTTACCTGGGATGAGGAAAAAGGGAACATTAAACCGGGTCCGATGCTCGCAAAAAAATGGGAGTGGAGTAAAGATTCATCATCAATAACTTTTGATTTAAGAGATGATGTTTATTGGTCTGATGGAAGAAAGTTTTATGCCGAAGATGTTGTTTTCTCATTTGATGTTTATTCTGATCCCGGCGTACAAAGCAGGCTTTATGGAGGATTTACCGATTTTTACACTGATGATGAAAATCATGTAAATGTAAACAAAACTTTTGAAGTTATTGATTCGTTTAAGGTAAGAATTAACTTTAAGCCAAACTCTACGCCTACTTTACCTGAAATTATCTTTCATATTATTCCAAAGCATGTTTTTGAAAACGTAGAAAGAAAAAGTATTGAAGCGTCTGAAGAGAATTTTAAGCCCGTTACAAACGGACCCTTTAAGCTTGCCGGCTGGGATAAAAATCAAACAATTCGTTTAAAAGTAAACGATCAATCGTTTTTACATAATCCGAATGGAGTAAGCGAAATAATTTTTAAGGTCGTACCGGATTATAATTCGAGATTAACACAATTAAAAAAAGGTGAAGTAGATTTTGTGGAGTTGGTTAAAACAGAAGATATTCCCGGTCTCAAACAGGTTGATTATCTTAATATATCCTCACAAAAGGGTCGTGAGTATGATTATTTAGCCTGGAATAATATTGATTATGAATTATATAACACGAATGGTAAAATAAAACCGCATAAGTTTTTTGGTAGTCCTGTTGTAAGAAGGGCACTGTCGTATGGAATTAATAGAAGAGAAATTCTGGATGAGTATTTAGCAGGCTATGGGCAACTTGCTATCGGTCCTGTTTCGCCAATATTCAAGGGAGTAATTGATTCGGGTTTGGAACAATATGAATATAACCCAGAGAAGTCTAAACAATTACTTGAATCAGAAGGTTGGAAGGATATTGACAACGACGGCATCTTGGAGAAAGGGAATACCGAGTTCAGGTTTAAGCTTTTTATTCCGTCCGGTAATCCCCGAAGAAATTATGCTGCAACAATCGTTAAGAATAATCTCAAGCAACTGGGAATTGATGTTACAATTGAATCTGTTGAGATGGGAGTTTTAATTGACAACATGTACAAAAAAGCTATGGATGCCTGGATGATTGGTTTGTATATAGCTATTCCTATAGACTTGAAAATTGCCTGGTATTCAGATCTGGAAAAGACTCCTTACAATTTTGTATCATATAAAAATGCTGAAGCTGATAAAATACTTGATGAAATATCGGAAGAAACTTATCAGGGGAAATTAGATTCCCTTTACAGACAGCTTCAGGAAATCATTCACCGGGATGAGCCGGTAACGTTTTTATACTGGGTCGACAATATTGTGGTTTATAATAAAAGAATAGAAAATATTAATATAAATCCTCTTGGAACTATTCATCATTGCTGGAACTGGACAGTAAGAAAATAATGTTAAATGAGAAGCACGATCGCAAGACTTTTAATTAAAAGAATTTTCAGTTCCATCATTATTCTTTTTTTAATCATTACCTTCCTTTTTTTTCTCGTAAGAATTTCTCCCGGTGATCCCGTACAAAAATTTGTTAATCCTACATTAAGTCCAAAGCTTGCAGAGCAAGTCAGGGAATCTTTAAATCTTGATAAGCCGATACATATGCAATATATAGGATTCCTTACAAGTGCTATTAGTGGCGATCTCGGAGTATCGTATAATTTCAGAAGGGATGTTTCATCGGTTATTCTCGAATATCTTCCATTTACTCTTCTGTTTACCTCTGTAAGTTTTATATTCCAGATGATTGTAAGTTTCTGGCTTTCCATTAAATCCGTAAAGAAAATAAATGGATTGTTTGACAGGGCATTATCGAACATAACTTTGTTAATTTATGCCACACCGGTTTTTGTTACCGGCGTCTTCCTGGTTTTTATTTTTTCGGAGTTGCTGAATATTTTCCCATCCTCCGGTCTTAGCTCTTATGATTCTGCTGATTTTAGCTTTTGGGCAAGACTGACAGATTATATCTATCATCTTATTCTTCCTATAATCACTCTTTCTTTAATAGAGATAGCAATATTTTATAAATACCTGAGAGATAATCTTGAAGATGTGTATAACAAATTATTTGTTTTGAACCTCAGGGCAAGTGGAGTTTCTGAAAAAGACATACTTCTGAAACATGTTATTCCCAATGCTATTAATCCCTTAATAACAATTGCCGGAATTGAACTAGGAATAATGCTTGGGGGAACGCTTATCGTAGAAGTTGTTTTCGGATTACCGGGTATGGGAAGATTAATTATAGAAGCCATTTTTACGAGGGATTATCCGCTTGTAATTGGTTGTTCACTCGTGGTTAGTTTTTTAATAATCTTTTCAAATTTTCTTGCCGATATAATCAAAGCTTTTTTAGACAAAAGGTTGTTAACGGGAAGCCTTAATTAAATGAAGAACAGATTTAAAATATGGCAATTCCTTTTGTTGATTTGGATAATAACATTGTTGATAAGATTTGAATTATTAATAAATACTTATGATTTGATTTTTAGCTGGCTTATCCTATTAATTAGTGATCTTGACACAGCCCTGTCGCAGATTAGTTTTGATTTACTCGATTCTATGATTGCGGGAATATTATTTATAGTTATTCCTCTCCTATCTATTATATATAGAAAGAAACTCGGTTTTCTTTACGGGAAGGTTTTTCCGGCGGCAATCTTTTTGATTTTATTGATTACCTGTTTTTTATTTGCCCCTCTTATTTCAAATAAAAATCCTGATTTTTATAAAAATATAGGGATAACAAAACTACTTCCGCCGTTAAGTAGTGTGCAGGTTCTCCATTTCAAGAACGATCAGAATTTTCAACCCAGCGAGAGTTTCGAAAAATTTCTTTTCTTAAAAGATAAAGTTGTTAAAAAATCATTTGATGAAAGTATACAATATTTAGACAGCATTTCAACCGGTGGGAAAATAATTTATTACCAAAACGGAATTGGTAAAGAAGCTAATAGAGAAAGTTTGCTTTTGCGCGTAAAAGATCCTTTTATAACGAAACAAATGTTTATACTCGGCAGCGACCAGTTTGGAAGAGATGTTTTAACAAGACTAATATATGGAGCGAGAATATCTTTAATGGTCGGATTTGGATCAGTCATTATTTCTTTGATTATAGGATTAACTTTTGGATTCCTTGCAGGTTATGGCGGAGGTTTGCCGGATGCCGTCTTTAGCCGGTTTACCGACATGCTCCTTTCGTTTCCAATTATTTTCCTGGTTGTATTAATACTTGCTTTATTCGGTAATTCTTTGTTATCTGTAATAGTAGTTCTCGGTTTTTCAAGCTGGATGAGTTTGTTTAAGGTAGTTAAAACAGAAGTTCTTTCAATAAAAGAGAAAAATTATTTTGTTTCTTCCAAACTCCTGGGATTATCAAAAAAACAATTGTTGTTTAATGAAGTTTTACCGGTTATAATTGTTCCAATAATAGTGAATGTAATATTTCAATTTGGTAATGTGATAATTGCCGAGTCAGCATTAAGTTACCTGGGACTGGGGTTGGGAAACAATTATCCCTCTTGGGGTTCAATGATTCAATCCGGTCAGGAATATTTATCGTTAGCGTGGTGGATGATTTTTTCTCCCGGTATCACGCTTATATTTACTTTATTATCCGCCAATAGTTTTGGAATATCTTTAAGTAGAAAATTAAATCCCCGTTTACAAAATGATTAATAAGAGATTCATTATTAAAAAGAAACTGGGGGAGGGAAGAAGTAAAGTTTTTCTCTGTAGCGATAATGATAATCCCGAAAAAGACTATGCGATAAAAATTCTTCCTGTTGCTGCCGATGAAAATGAAATAAAGGTATTCAGAAATGAATTTTTTACTTTACAGAAATTAAATCACCCGAACATAATAGCCTCACACGAAGAGGGTGTTGTGGTTGAATGCGATGACAAGGGAATAGAAGCCGGCAGCAGATTTATTATACTTGATTATTTTCCGGGGACTGATCTTCTTAGCTTTGATAAGCTAATTGATGAAAGAAATCTTAAAACAGCTTTAGCTCAAATTTGTTCTGTCCTTTATTATCTTCATCAGTCAAATTATATTTATTACGATCTCAAACCCGATAATATTCTTGTAAGCGAAATAGACGGGGAGCTTAATATCAAGATGATCGATATGGGATTTGCCCATCATTCCAGTTCCGGAGATGAATTTTTACCTAGAGGTACGACTGAGTACATAGCTCCTGAAATTTTAAAGAATGAAACGCATAATCACAAAGTTGATTTATATTCTCTTGGTATTATGCTTTATAGAATAATCTATAAAAAATTTCCTTTCAGATCAGAATCCGTTCTTGAAATTTATAAAGAACAAATTGAGAATGAATTCGATTTTCCCGGGAGCAATTATTCTCCCGAACTTATAAATGCTACTAAGAAGCTTCTGGTTAAAGACCCTGTTGAGCGTTATGATAGCGTATTGCAGTTTTTAAAAGATATAGATATTGACATTACTCCCGATATTACTAAGAACTTTACTCCGGCAAGCGTCTTTTCCGATCGCCTGGAAATAATTTCACAGATAAACAACTCCCTTACCGGTGAAAATAATCAGGATGTTATTGTTATTTCCGGCGTAGAGGGTTCCGGGAAAACTTCTCTTATCTATGATATATATTCAACTCATGAGAAAGTTATATTTTTGGGAGATACGGGGAGAAGAAAGAGTATAAGTTTTATTCAATATTTTTTGAAAAAAGCCATCTTCTCAGAATTTATTCATCCCTTTTTAGAAGAAAATGTAATTCGACAAGTAAATTCAATTCTATCGGGTCGCCCGGAAAATTTAATTTCTAATTTAAAATCTATTTTTACCAAAGTATCGCTTGCTGCAAAGTTTACAATAATTATTGATGACTTTAATTTTTTAGATGAATTCACCCTGGATATTTTCAGAGAAGTTTTGCCTATTCTCCAGGTAAATAAGATAAAGATTATACTTACAGAGAGATCCGATCATGAAAGCTTAGCTAAAAAAATAATAAATAAAACTCTTGAGATTAATCTTTTCCCTTTTACAGAAGCAGATCTTGATGAATATCTTGATAAAGCCCTCGCAACATTCTTTCCAAAAGATCAGCTAAAGGGACTTATTGTTGGGTATGCGGATTTATTGCCCGGAAGCATTATAAATTTTGTTAGAGATTTAATTCTTTTAAATATTATAAAGTTTGCGCCCGACGGGGCAGAAATTATAACCGGTGAAAAAACAAAGCAATTATTGGAGAGCTCTCACGAGGAAATCTTTCGCTTAAGGATTTCCCTTTTGTCGGATAATGAAATGAATGTTGCCCGGTTTATCTCATCTTTTGGCATCTCTACTGATGTGAAAGTTATATCTGCACTCAATCGGTTATCGGTTGATGAGGTTTATAGAATTGTAAGGATGTTAGAGAGGAAAAATATTTTACAGGTGTCAAACATTACAGATGCATTCACTTTCACATCCGATAGTCTAAAAAAATATATTTATTCAACAATTGGAAGTAAAGATAATTATCATATACAGATTGCCAAGATAATATCTAAAAACCTCACAGATTTTAATAGGCAGGAGCTTGCCAGGCATTATGAGCTTGGTAAAGATTTTATGGCAAGCTATAATATCCTTTCAGAAGAAATTGAAGAAGCAGATAGATTATTTGCATATTCTTATGAAAAGAATATATTAAATCATCTTTTGAAGTTACCATTAGATGAGAATTATCAAACTGAACTTTCTTATAAATTATCTTCAACACTTTATAAGCTGGATGATCCCAAGTCGGCATTAGAGATAATAGAAAAATTATTATTAAAACAGAATAATGAGAATCTAGAGCATGAACTAATGATATTAAAGGGAAGCTGTCTAATTGAGCTTGGTGAACTTGATGTTGGTAAGAGTATTTTAATTGATTTGATTGGAAAAATAAGCGACGAGGGAAAAAAGCAGAAACTAATTATGGAAGTTGCTTATGCCGAATTTGATTTGGGGAAATACGATACTTCAGAGAGTCGCTCAAGAGAGATCATTTCTAATAACTATACGACTGTTGAAGAGAAAGCCAAAAGTCATAACCTGTTAGGGTTAATTGAAATTTATCAGAGAAACGATTTAGATAAAGCCGTTAAGGAGTTTCAAAAATCACTTGAGTATTATAAACAGATTAATTCTACTTTACAGGAAGCAAAAATTGAAAGGAATATCGGAAACATATATAATATGAAAGGAGAGCATAGTAAAGCGGAACAATACTGGAATTCAGCTCATCAAAAAAATCTTTCGATCGGAAACCTTGATCAGGAAGCCAGACACTTATTAAATTATGGAATTTACTATTACGAACAAGGTGCTTTTGATGAAGCGATAAAGCAGTACAAAGAAGCGAATGAAATATTTATGGTTTTAGGGAACAAGGATGGGGAAGGGCTTGCATTAACAAATCTTGGTGAAGTAAACCTTGATATATGCAACTATCAGGAAGCATATGATTCATTAATTGAAGCCAGAGAAATTTTCAATAAAATGGCTAATATTGATGAGGAAGCTGAGGTTCTTTTCCTGCTCGGCAAATTATATTTTACGGTTGGAGTCCAGGATGAACTTAATTCAATTATTAATTTGTATAAAAAAACTCTCTCTGAAATTACCGAAAGACACAAAAATAACATTGAATTTCTTGAGCTATTATCAAGAAATAGTCTGGATGAAACATTTATAAAGGAGATTAAAATAAAATACCAGGGATTAAACGATAGAGCAAATTATTCGAAAGCCAACATCTTATTTTGTGAAGCTTGCATAAATAATGGAAATTATTCTGATGCCTTTGATGCAGTAAATGATGAGGAATTTTTACGAATATGCGGTGAAAATTCATTAGTAAGAGCTTACAGGGAATTCTTATTAGGAGAAATCTCTGCAAAAAGTGAAAGACTTGATTTACCACCTTCTTTTAAGTGCTATAGTGCATCTTATGAAATATTGGAAGATAGTTATATAACGGAATTAACATGGAAAGTCCTGTTAAAGTTGTCTGAATTGTATTATGATAGAGGGAACCTCGCTAAAATTTCAGATTATATTCTTTATGCAAAAAAAATTCTATACTTTATTGCCGATCAAATAAAAGATGATAATTTGAGAGATAAGTATTTAAACCGACCAGATAGAGCATCTGCTATAGAGAAAATAAAATTTCTGGAGAAAGAATTGTCATAATGCCTGAGAAGATAGTAAAGGTTAAAGTTTTTTCTGATGGGAAAGATGTTTCTTCTGTAGCATCAATAGTAAAACAGGTTAATATCCCGGAAGCAAAAATTTACTGCCAAACTCCACGTAAGATAGAAATCGGGCAGAATGATATAGTAGTTTTGCTCATTAATAAATTTAATTCAAACTTGTTAACTTATATTTTGGATCATAAAGATGCGTTAAAAAATAAATTTATCCTGGTTACCAGGAACGATTCTGCTTTATTAGTTAGCTCATTAGTTAAATTAGGATTCACCAATATTTTTTTGTTTCCCCACGAAATACCGAAATTTACTTCTTATCTTGAAGAGATAATCACTAACAATTCTTATTCTACAGTTACTGATACAAACAAAGAATCTGAACTTTGGGGTTTCAATTCTATTATAGGTACTTCTTCTGAATTTTTATCAATAATTGAAATTGCTAAAAGGGTTTCAGAAAATAGCTATGTTAGTGTTCTTATACTTGGTGAGACAGGTACCGGTAAGAGCTTATTAGCAAAAGCGATTCATAAAAACAGTAGAGCTGCAAGTGCGCCATTTATAGAAATTGTATGTTCCGCAATACCTGAAAATTTACTTGAGTCTGAATTATTTGGTCATGAGAAAGGTGCTTTTACAAATGCATTATATAGAAAGTTAGGTTTGTTTGAACTGGCAGAAAATGGAACTCTTCTCTTAGATGAAGTCGGGGATTTAAGCCTGAATCTTCAAGTAAAACTTCTTCGTGTAATTGAAAAGAAAATAATAAGAAGGCTTGGTGGAGTGGAAGATATACCTGTAAATACCAGGATAATTTCTGCAACTAACAGAGATTTAAATGAAATGGTTGAGAACGATCTTTTTAGAAAGGATTTATTTCACAGGCTGAACGTAGTATCGATTTTAATACCTCCTCTTAGAGAAAGAAAGGATGATGTTTTACCACTTGCTTGGGAGTTTATAGACGAGTTTAATAAGCAATTCAACAAGTCTGTAAATAAAATAGAAAAGAAACTCGAAGAATTTATGCTTACATATACA
The DNA here is from genome assembly GCA_001802795.1 of Ignavibacteria bacterium GWC2_36_12. Taxonomy (GTDB): domain Bacteria; phylum Bacteroidota; class Ignavibacteria; order Ignavibacteriales; family Ignavibacteriaceae; genus RBG-16-34-14. The sequence continues at coordinate 14,415 of MGZZ01000120.1, forward strand.
TGGCCTGGAAATGTAAGAGAACTCCGTAACGCGATTGAACGTGCAGTTTTGTTGTCCGAGATTAATGAGTTAAAGCTTCCTGATTTTTCTAATTTATTAAAGAACCTTCCTTTGAACTTATTGGAAAGAGAAGAACATATTGCATTTCACCCTCATTTAATCAGGCTGGACTTAAGCTATGAAAAGACGAATCTTCTTAAACTTTCAACACTATATGCCAAAGAAGTCGTAAAAAAAATGGGAGGAAATAAGACTAAAACAGCCCGAATTTTAGGAATTTCAAGACCTAAGTTAGATAAATTATTAAATGATAAAAACTAGTATATTCTAAAAGTATTGTAAAGAATATTTACATTGAAGGTGTTCTTACGTACAAGTTTAAGTAGTAATTACGTTCCTCTTTAATCGCTCACTAAAAAGCCGCAAAAAATAAAAAAAATAAGGGGTGGTATAAATCTTGTCATATAAACACCCAGGCTATTGTGGGAATTGTGTCATTTTCTACGTTATCCTATAATTAAGGAAAGGAGTGCTATGCGTAAAACTCTTTTTATGGTAGTTATTATGGTTGGAGCGTTTGTGTCTGGATACGCTCAAACTATTAATAACGTTGAGGAAGCTGTCAGATACAGAGTTCCTCAAGATGCAGTTCAACTAGAAAATTCCGCTGTCTCAGGTACTGTTGATGAGGTTGAAAACATCGCAGTTCTTGAAAGCAGATCTTCAGCACAAATCCAGGAACTTGGAAGCCGTTATGCTTTCTCCAGATCAGGTTCACAGCTTGATGAATTAGGAAGTCGTTACGCTTTCTCTAGATCAGGTTCACAGCTTGATGAATTAGGAAGTCGTTATGCTTTCTCCAGATCAGGTTCACAGCTTGATGAATTAGGAAGCCGTTACGCTTTCTCCAGATCAGGTTCACAACTTGATGAATTAGGAAGTCGTTACGCTTTCTCCAGATCAGGTTCACAGCTTGATGAATTAGGAAGTCGTTACGCTTTCTCCAGATCAGGTTCACAGCTTGATGAATTAGGAAGTCGTTACGCTTTCTCCAGGTCAGGTTCACAGCTTGATGAACTAGGAAGCCGTTACGCTTTCTCCAGATCAGGTTCACAGCTTGATGAATTAGGAAGTCGTTACGCTTTCTCCAGATCAGGTTCACAG
>MGZZ01000121.1 GCA_001802795.1 Ignavibacteria bacterium GWC2_36_12
GCTTAACGTAGCAGAAACATCGCCCTCGCCTGTGAGATCAGCAGCCTGAACCGGAAACTGAACCGTAATCCACCCGCTTTCCTGGGGCACTAAAACAGGGTCTACAGACCAGATGTAATCGTTTTCCGGACCACGAAGAGCAATTCGCATACTTAAATCGCTTGTCGAGAAATTGTTCATGTGCATGCTGATAAAACTTACACCCGCAGTTGTATAATCTCCCGTCCATTGATCATTATTGAAAACCGCTAACCTGCCCCCGGCAAAAGAACTGCCGGTAGACACAAGCAAAAGATATGCATCACCGGTCCCTTCAGGACCTCCATCTGCAATTACCTCCGGCGGATTTGGATTTGATCCCCCGGTCAGCCATCCCTGGGTAGTATTATCCTGAAAATTATCCCACTGGTTAAGCTCTATTGCAAGAAGAATGGTAAAAGAAATAATAATGACAATGGCTATGAAATAGATTTTTTTCATAAGAACTTTCTCTTAACTCTTGAAAAAATGTTTTTTGGATTTATTAAAGGAAGTTAATTCTCAAATAAGAATCAAGCCAGCCGGAATATATTTATAGCCGGCTGGCTTATATAAAACTATTTCAAGAGCATCATCTTTTTGATTTCTGTTCTGTCATTACCCGTTAGCTGATAATAATAAACACCACTTGAAAGATTCGATGCACTAAAAGTTAATTCATATATCCTTCCACCTTCCGCAGTCCCGTTAAACAAAGTTACAACTTCATTACCGAGAACATCATAAATCCTGAGCGAAGTTTTGGTCATTTTATCAAAACCAAATTTTATCTTTGTGCTCGGATTAAACGGGTTAGGATAATTTTGTTCAAGGACAAATCCGGTTGGAATGCTTCCAACTACTACTTCTATTGCACTACTATATTCGAACGTTCCGTTATTATCTACCTGCTTTAACCTGTAAAAATATCTGCCTGAAGAAATACTTTTATCTTCAAAGGCATAATTGTTAAACTCTGTTGTAGTCCCTTTTCCGTGAATAAATCCAAGTATATTCCAGTCACTTTTATTGTTAGAACGATGAATCTCAAACCCCAAATTATTTAGTTCGGTCGCTGTTGTCCATTTCAATAAAACATTATTATCATTTGTCGAAGCAGTAAAAGAAGTTAATTCAACAGGAATAGCCTTTGTTTCAAATAATTGACCTCTGATTTCTCCTCCTCCAAATGTACTGGTGTGTATATTAATGTACCATTTCTCAGCAAGTAAATCAGCTTCCTGAGTTTCATTTAGTGTAACAGTATCGGCGAACGAACCGCTTGTCACACCTGTAGGAAAGCCGGTTAAGCCTATCTGTACCCCGGCATTGGAATCAGGAACAGCAGGACCATGAAAGTGCGATGCAGTAGTTGTTCCGGTTAAACCGTCAAAGTCCACTGTAAAAATTAATTCCATCGTATTTTCGGAATAGCGCCCTGTAAAAGTTCCGGTTGCAGGAGAACCGGTTGACGGATTTTCCTGGTCACCGCTTACAGGCAAGTGAGTAAAATAATGCACTCCGCCGGATTCAAGTAACTGACCCCTGATTTCTCCTCCTCCAAAAGTACTTGTATGTATATTAATGTACCATAACCCTGCAAGCAAGTCGGCTTCCTGTGTTTCATTCAATGTAACTGTATCTGTGAGTGAACCGCTCATTACTCCCGTAGGAAAACCGCTCAATCCAATCTGTACGCCGGCGTTGGAATCAGGAAGTGCAGGACCATGAAAATGCGATGCGGTTGTGTTTCCGGTTAGACCACTAAAAGTAACTGAAAAAATTAGTTCCATTGTACTTTCATCATAAGTACCGTTTAAGGTTCCTGTTGCAGGAGAACCTGTGGATGGATTTTCCTGGTCTCCGCTTATGAAAATGTTTGTGTAATTATGTACTTGTGAAAATACCGTGAGTGAAAAAAACAGGACAAAAACTGATGTGAGAATTGAAAAAGGATAGTTAAATAGTTTCATAACTCCTCCGCTAATAGTAAATATTGATAATAATGACCCAATTACTTAGTATTATTCACAATAATTTTAGGGACATATTTAATATTTTATAAAAGCTGTAATTCCGACTATTTCTCTATTATTCGGATTTTTTATAAACATGGCAAAAAAAATTATTATAACAGGGGCAACCGGTTTGGTAGGAAAGAACATTTCCTCAGAATTAATTAAGAAAAGTGAAGAAGTAATTGTTTTTACGAGAAATGTTGAAGCCGGAAAAAATAAAGTGCCCAACGCCAGCATGTATTTAAAATGGAACTACGACAAACCGGAGGAATGGAAAGAACATATCAATAATTCTAAAGCGATAATTCATCTTGCAGGAGCTAATCTAGCTAGTAAAAGATGGAGTAAAAAGTACAAAAAAATAATTACTGAGAGCAGAATAAAAAGCACTCAGAATCTTATTAAAGCAGTCTCTGAGGCAAAGAATAAACCTGAAGTTTTTATTTGTTCTTCCGCAGTAGGCTATTATGGAAATTCCGGAGATACACTCTTAACGGAAGATTCAGCTCCGGGAAATGATTTCCTTGCTAATTTATGTATTCAATGGGAAAAAGCTGCAGAGGAAATAGAAACATTCGGCATAAGAAGAGTAAGTATCAGGAGCGGACTTGTGCTAAGCAAGGAAGAAGGTATTTTGAAGAAGTTTTTATTACCATATAATTTATATGTTGGCGGTAAGCTCGGAAACGGAAATCAATGGTTCCCATGGATACACATTAATGATCTGGTCAACATTTATTTGTTTTCACTTTATAATAAAATTGATGGAGCGATAAACGCTGTCTCTACAAATCCGCTAAGGATGAAAGAGTTTGCTTTTGAATTAGGAAAGACACTGAATAAACCATCATTCTTTAAAGTCCCTGAATTTCTTTTAAAAGTAGTTCTGGGGGAACAGGCAAAAGCAGCTTTATCAAGCTTAAGGGTTATACCCCAAAAATTAAATAACCAAGACTTCAAATTTCAGTTTGAGAACATCTCGCTTTGTCTTAAAAATCTTTTAAAATAAAAAATCTTATCTCTAAGATAATGAAGGTTAAAAAAGCAATTTACTTGATATAGAAAGAATTTTAATTTACTTTTTACCTGTACATATTCAGGGGACACGATTTCCTATCAAAGACTACGATGACAGTTGGTGGATGCCGCTGAGAATTATGCTGAAATTATTAAGATAAAGTTAGTTAGAAAAAAATATGGAAATTAACTTGGTTTTTATATTAAAAAATAATTGGGGAATATCAACTGGATTGTAGATTGTCAATTCTTTACAAGTAATAGTTATGTGCTTAGATAAGATTTAATTCTATAATTAAATGATAAATAAAAAATTCAATAAAATAATCGAATTAATACTTAAATACATAAATGAAGGTTATGTAATTTTACTCGAATCCGATTTAGTTAGTTTAATGTTTCATTCATATTTACTTCTAGAAGAAAATATACCTAATAAAATTCATATTAATTCAAGGATAAGTCAATCTAAATCAGATAGAGAAAAAATAGATTTTGTGATTGGTGAGATAATCAATCCTAAAAAATTACGACCTAAAATAGAACCTGAAATAATTGTTGAAGTAAAAGCAATTCCTGAATTAGGTTTTAACGATAGACAAAAAGAAAAACGTTATCAAACAATAATTCAAGATATAAAAAAAATAAAAAATCTAAATCTTAAAGTTCCCAGATATATATTGATTTTTGATGGAGTAAACTATTTTGAAGACAAAATTGAGATGATTATACAAGAACGTAACACAGTAGATACTGGAATTGAACTAATTAGAATTTATAAAACCAACTCAAAATATTTTGCAGAAAATTATTAATAATTTTATTTAAAATTAATTGAGATCGTAAAAAGACAATTTCTTATTCAGTCGGGTTTTTTGAGATTTTAAAGCCGGTGCTCCCCGTTAAATGCTCAAATATTTATATAGGTAGAAGCAATGAGTAAATACAAATTAAATCCCAAACTTGAAAAACTTTCGTCTAAAGAAATATTTAATTTATTATTAAACTCTATCAAAATTGATAAATCTTATGAAACCTTATCTGGGCGCGAAAGCCATAAAATTATTAAAATAGAAGGTGAAATTACTATTGAAAGATTAAATGCTAGTGATAAACCAAAAATCTCTTTTGATGAATTTATGGATGTTATAACATTATTTAAAAGTGAAAATCTATACAATACTTCATCAAAAGACTACAAAGATCAGTTGAGGAAACCAATACATAAAACTCCTGTATTATCTATTCTCCTTGCATCGGGAATTATTATAAAAAGTTTATAGAATTAACTTAACTTTGCTTCATAATATTTAGGGCAAATGAATGAGATTAATATTATACTCTTTATTTTTGATAATTATTATAATGTCTTTAAACTGTCAGAAAAAAGAAAAAGAAGATATTAAAAATCGTGAGTTCAAAAAGGAAGTCATATATTCAACAGATACTTCAAGCTTAAGACTACCACAAGAATTTACTGCTATAAATCCAATTGATCTTTATGAAAGGTTAACCAATCTCGATGTTCATTATCAGGATAAAGGAGAATTTGAAACTACTGAAGAATATAAAATACGTCTTCAAAATCTTATGAATAAGCACTATCAAACTCCAATATATAATAACCTAACATTAGATAGTCTCTTTACAATTCAGTTAGAAAATAATTTTTCATATGATGCGGATAAAGAAATTATGGAAGTAGGAATTTATATGTCTTCTTCAGTAATAAGCAATTCAAGATTTGGAAGTAATATATTTGAAAAGGATTTAAAAAACATATATAAAAATTTTGAAAACTCAGCAGTATTCCATGTAGATATTATAAAAGGGACTACATATAACTATTGGTATGAATTAGAATTCGCAAATTATAGTGAATTTGAAAAATATTTTTATCCATCGCTTTCTGATGATAAAAGCCTACAAGTCAAAATACCTATGAAAAGAGATTATGCACAAAAAGAAAAAGAAAACTTACGTTTAATTGCTACTATTAAAATAATTAAACCGTGGTATACATTTTCAATTAATCCTTATTCAAAGAATAGCTATTACAAAACAATATATGCAAATATTGTTCAATTTTGGATATATAATTACAAAACTGGCGAAATTTATTTTAAAATTAAGCCTAGAGCCATATAGCAATTAGTCACATATAACCTCTTTAATCCATCTTCGCCGGACAGGTAAGTAAAAAGATACTGTGTTAAAAATCAATAGTGCAATTGTAAAATAAAAAAGGACCTGAGATTTCAAGTCCTTTAATTTTATTCTTATCACAACTAAATTTAATACCTGTAATAATCAGGTTTAAATGGACCTTTTACCGGAACTCCAATATATTCCGCCTGCTCTGGTGTTAAGGTCTCGAGTTCAACACCCAGTTTACCAAGATGCAGCATTGCTACTTTTTCATCAAGATACTTCGGCAGAACATAAACTTTGTTCTCATAATTTTCTTTATTTGTCCACAACTCGATCTGGGCAAGTACCTGGTTCGAAAATGAATTTGACATTACAAAAGACGGATGCCCCATAGCGCATCCAAGATTTACCAAACGCCCTTCGGCAAGAACAATAATGTCTTTACCTTCTACTGTATACTTATCAACCTGAGGTTTAATAACGTCCTTCGTATTTCCATAATTGTTATTCAGCCAAGACATATCTATTTCATTATCAAAGTGACCGATATTACAAACAATTGTTTTATCTTTCATTTTTCTAAAATGTTTTTCATTTACTACATTACTATTGCCGGTTGCAGTAACAACTATATCTGCTTCTTTAACAGCATTTTCTAGTTTCTTAACTTCGAAACCGTTCATCGAAGCCTGGAGAGCACAAATAGGATCTATCTCAGTAACTATAACTCTGACTCCTGCGCTGGCAAGAGATTCAGCCGAACCTTTTCCTACATCGCCGTAACCGCAGACAACTGCAACTTTACCGGCAAGCATTAAATCGGTAGCCCTTCTGATTGCATCGACCAATGATTCGCGGCAACCATATTTATTATCAAACTTGGACTTGGTTACCGAATCATTAACATTAATTGCAGGAACAGGTAAGGTTCCTTTTTTCATTCTTTCATAAAGGCGGTGAACACCTGTTGTTGTTTCTTCACTTATTCCTACAAGATTCTGAATCAGCTCAGGATATTTATCGAGAACCATGTTGGTCAGGTCGCCTCCGTCATCAAGAATCATATTGAGAGGCTTTTTATCTTTTCCAAAAAATAATGTCTGTTCAACACACCAATCATATTCTTCAAGAGTTTCCCCTTTCCATGCGTAAACAGGAATTCCCCCAGCAGCAATGGCAGCCGCCGCATGATCCTGGGTTGAAAAAATATTACATGAAGACCATTGAACTTCGGCACCTAATTCTTTAAGTGTTTCTATAAGAACGGCTGTTTGTATTGTCATGTGTAAGCAGCCTGCAATCCGGGTACCTTTTAAAGGTTTGGATTTGCTGTACTCTTCACGGATTGCCATTAAACCGGGCATCTCGGCTTCCGCAAGTTTAATTTCTTTTCTTCCCCATTCGGCAAGAGAGATGTCTTTCACTTTATAAGGTAACTTAGCTACATCATTCTTTATTTCAACCTGACTCATTTATATTTCCTTTTTTTCTTTATAAAAAAATCTTTATGCATATTTCTTAAAAACAGGAACAAGGTCAAGGTATTCCCAGGTGAACTCTTTTTCATTCCTTCCGAAATGCCCATAAGCTGCAGTTTTCTTATAGATTGGGCGTCTTAATTTTAATCTGCTTATTATTTCTTTAGGTGTTAAATCAACTTCTTTCATAATCATCTTTGAAATTTCTTTATCGGAAATAACGCCTGTTCCATTTGTAAAAACGTAAACAGATACAGGTTTTGCAATCCCGATTGCATAGGCAACCTGAACAAGACATTCAGTAGCAAGTTTTGCAGCGACAACATTTTTGGCAATATGCCTTGCTGCATAAGCTGCGCTTCTGTCAACCTTGGAAGGATCTTTACCGGAAAAAGCGCCGCCGCCATGAGGAGCCCACCCGCCATATGTATCAACAATAATTTTTCTTCCTGTTAATCCGCTGTCACCGTGTGGTCCACCAATTTCAAATCTACCGGTCGGGTTTACAAAATATTTCGTTTTCTTATCAATATACTTTTCAGGAATTATTTCTTTTATAACATTTTCAATTACATCTTCTTTTATTTTCTTCTGGCTCACATCTGCATCGTGCTGCGTTGAAATAACAACTGTATCAACCCTGATCGGTTTATTGTTATCATCAAATTCAATTGTTACCTGGGATTTCGTATCAGGACGAAGATATGGCATCAATCCATTTTGTTTTTTTCTTATATCTGCGATTTTCTTAACAAGCTTGTGGGCATACATTATAGGCATAGGCATTAATTCCGGTGTTTGAGTGCAGGCATAGCCAAACATTAATCCCTGGTCCCCGGCTCCTCCTTTATCAACTCCCATTGCAATATCCGGCGACTGTGAATGAATAGCATTAAGCACAGAACATGATTCGGAATCAAATTTATAATCTGCACTCGTATATCCGATTTCTTTAACCGTTTCTCTTACGATATCAGGGACTTCAATATATGCCTTGGTTGTAATCTCCCCTCCCACAAGAACGAGACCCGTTGTAACAAAAGTTTCGCAGGCTACTCTTGCATAAGGATCCTGTTTATAAATTGCATCGAGTACACTATCTGATATTGCATCGCTTACTTTATCCGGATGACCTTCGGAAACTGATTCCGATGTAAAAAAATATGACATTGTATTAATCAGCCTTTAATAATTAAAAGAAAAAATTTGTTAAAAGTTTTAATAATTCAGGGTATAAAGATACTAATTCTTTTTAAGAATTAAACGTTTTTTGGTAGAGTAAAACAAGCAATCTTTCTAAAAAGATTTCTAATTACTATCTCATTTAAAACTAATAAAAATCTACCTCGGAAGAATCCCCGGAATTAAGTCTTTTATAGGCTCCCCTGACAAAAGAATTACTTCCAATTATTGAATTATCCAGTAAAGCTTTTTCAACATATGAATTTGAATCTATAATAGAATTTTTAATTATGCACTCCTTTATTTTACAGCCGCTTGAAATAGTTGCGTAAGGACCTATAATCGAATTCGTTACGTCCGCATCCTCTGCAATAAATACAGGCTGATTTATAACGACATTTTCTCTCGGTTTAAAGAAGCTTTTCCTGCTTAATAAATATTGATTGGTTAACAAAAGTGTTTCCGGTTTACCGCAATCGTACCAACCGTCTACAGGAAATGTTGTTACTTTTTCACCTTTATCTATCATTATCTGCAGAGCATCGGTAAGCTGTAATTCTCCTTTTGTGCGAATATCTTTTTTAACTAATTCATTCAGACTATCAACCAAAACCCTTCTGTTGGAAACGTAGTAGAGACCGACCAAAGCAAGATTCGATATAGGCGTTTGCGGCTTTTCAACAAGCTTTTCTATAAAGCCGTTTTTTACTACTGCAACACCAAATCTTCTCGAATCTTCAACTTCCTTTACGCCAAGAGAAGAAATTTTATTTTTAAAAACTTCTTTTAGATTAACATCAAATATCGTATCGCCAAGAATGATAAATATTTCGTCATCGTCAAAAGTAGGAATGGCTGTATAAATTGCATGTCCCAAACCTTCCATCTTTTCCTGCTCTACAAAGGAAGTCTTAACAGAAGGATATTTTTTTTCAACATATTCTTTTATCATATCCCCCAGGTAACCGATAACAAACGTGGCTTTATTAATTCCTTCTTCCAAAAGCTTGTCGAGAATGTGAGCAATTATCGGTTTTCCGCCAACGTTTAAAAGGGCTTTTGGGGTAGAATGTGTATGTGGTTTAAGCCTGGTGCCTATTCCTGCAACCGGTATTATCGCTCTCATAAATCCTTAATTTTATTGAAATTAAATTATTCATTCACTCTGCTAATAACAAATAAGAAGCCAAGAGAGAATTAAAGTAAATACTATGCTTCAGCCATAAATTTTGATAAAACAGTTTCAATTGCGGCAGTATTTTCAAAACAGGAAAGAAGTTTTTGCAATACTCTGTCGAGAACTGCATCAGGACAGGAAGCCCCGCTCGTAAGTATAATATCAACTACGTCTTTTCCGGGAATAAAATTATTAGTTAAAATTTCTTTTTTAAAATGAATATCATAATGTCTTATTTCGGATGGCGAAACGATCTTTTCATCGTCAGAAATAAAATATGTTGTGAGCTTCTCTTCGCATAATTCAACAAGATGTCCTGTGTTTGAACTGTTGTAACCTCCAACAACTACAGCAAAATCAGCGTCTTGCTTTAATAACTCAATCGTCGCCTGTTGATTATCATAAGTGGCATAACAAAGGGTGTCCCTTGTATCTGCAAAATGCATGTTGATATTTTCTTTATCATATTTCCTGATCATTGTTTGTTTTAAGTAATCAGCAATAGCCTGTGTCTCTGTTGCCAGCATAGTTGTTTGATTAACAACCCCGATTTTTTGCAAATCTTTTCCGGGATCAAATCCGGGAGAATATTTTCCTTCAAAAAATTTGTAGAATTCTTCTTTATTTTTTTCTCCTAGTATTGTTCCGGCAAGAACTTTTGCCTCATTCAAATCTCTTACAATAATAGCCGGCGATGATCTAAGACTATGAGAAAACGTTGCCCTCGTTTCTTCGTGATGATGTTTGCCATGAATGATAACTGTATAATTTTTCTCACCAATTTGTGAGGATCTGTTCCAGACTTTTTCAACAAAAGGACAGGTAGTATTGTAACGGTAAGGATCAATTCCAATCTCATTCATTTTCTTTTCTATCTCAAGCGTGGTTCCGAATGCTGGTATAATTACGATATCATCAGACTTTAATTCATTCCAGTTTACAAGATGATTCCCGGAAGTATCCATAAGAAATTTTACTCCACTTTTCAAAAGGTTATTGTTTACCTCGGGATTGTGAATCATCTCGCTTAAAAGAAAAATTCTTTTACCGGAATTTTCCTCGATGGCTTTATAAGCAATTTCTATAGCATTCTCCACTCCATAACAAAATCCAAAATGCCTGGCAATAAAAAACCTTACAGAACCAAAATCGAGAATTGTTGGAATGAAGTTCTTTTTCCGGGGATCTTCATTCTTTCTGTAATCTTTAATCCGCGAAATTATAGGACTTCTGTAGAAATCTGGGACTTCAAATTTTTTCATCGGTGATGTAAAATTAACAAAATAAAACTATTGATTTCAGTTAATTTTGCTGTAATTAATTTCGATAAAATTAAAAAGCCGGAGTCCTTTCGTAAGAAATTCCGGCTTAATCTCACTTTATTTTAGAAATTATTTCAGCATCATTAATTTAGCAGCCTTAACAAATATTTCATTGCCTGCCTTGCCGTCAGGCAGGTTCTCAAGAGACTTTATCTGTAACTTATATATATAAACCCCACTTGCAACAGAACTGCCATTTTCATTCTTCCCATCCCAAACTATATTTTGATATCCTGAAGGTTGCGAAGAAATATTAAATGTCTTTACCTCTCTTCCCATTATATCATATATTATTAACTCTACTGATGATTGATTGGGCAATGCATACTTTATTGTTGTAGTTGGGTTGAATGGGTTTGGGTAGTTTCCCAGTAACTCATATTTGTCAGGTACTCCAGTTTCTTCCGCTCTCTTACTAAATTCTTTGCCCTCGTTACTTCCATTACTCATTTGATTTCTGATAAACGTTATTGCCTCTTCGGTGTCATTGTCTGTGAATTTAGTCGACAGCCTATCAAGGATTTCTTCAGCCTCCAGTTTGTCTCCCTTGAATTCGAATAGTCCTACAGCTAGGTCTAAGGATAGTTCCCAATCATAGACTGAAGCTGTTTCTACTTCCGAAGCAAGATTCTTTGCTTTTTCAGTTGTACCGTTTCTCATTTCCAATTGCAATAGCCATTTAAGTGCATAGAATTGAGTGTTTTTGTGGGCAGATTTATACTGCCTGATTGACTTTAGATATTCGACTTCTTTTCCAATACCCCCAGCCAGTTCTGCAGAAAGCATATAATGGTTCAAGGAATGGCAGGAATATTCTGAATCAATATATTTCTCTGTAAGTGCTTTGAATCTCTCCTTCGCTGCTTCATATTTCCCATCATAAAAAAGCATCGTAGCTTCATTATATTCCGAGAAGAAATCTTCTGCAGCACCTTTGGAGAGGGCCCAGCCTGGACCAGCAGGCGGATTTGAAGGAGGATCTTGTAACGGATTACTTCTGATTACACTACCATAGAAGTAAGTATCAGACGGAGGATATGCAGACCAGTAATCATTATTTGCATAGATAGTGCCTGTTCCCACCTTCTTTATATATTTTTTACCAGTACCTGGAACAGTGAAATAATTATTACTACCCATTGCTGGTAAACCATTGGCATACACTTTATCCCCAGTTATTGATGTTTCAAATATGTTTCTACCTGCTCCATAATAATCGTAATGTGGAGAGCCACTGCTTACATACGCTCCGTATAGTGAATTCCGAAAACTGTTATTGAAAAAATTTCCGTTTCCGTTAAAATAATGTGCCACACAATATCCGTCACCTTCAATATAGCTATAGGAAATTGTTGGCCATGAAGTACTTCCCTTTACATATACACCGGTCTGAGAGGCATCTATATGACAGTAAAGTATACTTGGACTTGAGTTTTCGATGAATAATGCAGTATTAGCATTTATAATGTCGCAGTATGAAATTGCTCCAACGGCAGAAACAAATTTAATCCCATTCCAAGATCCCATACTTGAACCGGTAAAGGTAACTCCGCTAGTTGAATTACCATTAACTATTAGAATGCCATTAACTGTGAGCTTGGTTGCGTCATAAAAATTAAGGATTGTTCCTGGTTGAACAGTGAGAGTAACGCCGGAGTTTACAGTTGAATTTTGCGGGCAAATATTTATACTCTGAATTGTCGCGTTACTTGAAATAGTGGAAGGTAGAATTCCAATAGAATTTCCAAATGCTTTTGTTGAAATTTTCCCAGTGTTGTCTTTGGCTTCCACTTTATAGCGTAAGTATTGTAGCTTTCCGGCTGGTACGCCAGTCCAGGAAACAGAAAAATTATCTGTATATGACGTTCCCCAAATAGTTGAACTATTAATCTTTACCTCAGAGACACTGTGTTCCGTTACTCCATCTGATTCATAGTAATAAAATTGGCGATAAATGTTATAATTACCATATAAAATCATGTCCGGTTCCTGGTTTGCGTCCCAGGTTGTTATCGCTTGTGAGTAAGTACTAAGAGTTGACTGAACATTTTGTGGTTTGGAAGGTGAGGCGTCTTCAGGATCTGTCGCGTATAATTGTACTTTAATGTATCCATCATCATCATTTACTTCCAGCACTTCCATACCGACATTTTCTGAGTATAGAGTGTTAGGAACAAATATACCGCTTTGCGGAGGAGATAAAGGAGAGGGATTTCTTGAATCAGACCAGGGAGATAAGACGCGGGTATTGCTATGCCCGGGGAATGGAACCCCATCTCCAGTTTGAGCTGGAGTTCCTTCAGGCCAAAATTGCTCATACCAGCCGCTGGCATAAATTAGACCGTTATCATCATAATCATCGATTTCACCACCAATGCTTCTCCAAACAAAAATGCCCTGATTTAAAGTCCCATGACCCCAAGCAGGAGGGAAAAAAGCTGCGTTATTATAATCGGGAACAGAAGTTGATCCAATCAACATATTTTGATTAAACCTTCTATTCTCAATAATAAAATAATCATCATTATTTGTACTATTAATTCTATATACCGTAGGATTTATAATTGAATAGTAAGCATATCTTTCGGGTTGTCCACTTATGGTTTCTATATTTGTTATCCAACCCTTACATGCCCTGTGAAGGGGATTTAAAGGAGCAGGAGCTGCATAATCTCCGTTCCTTGTGCTTTCCATAATATCAGCTCTTGAGCCACCTGAGTGACCGATACCCAGAGTATGGGCGAATTCGTGGCAATGAATACCGATTCTTGAAAACTTGTCAGATGTTCGTTCCTCATTTATTGGAAGAGGCCAAGCTAATCGTTCACCCATAATATATCTGTCTCCTGATTGTCTTGGATTAAGACTACCGACATTAAATTGATCTCTGGTTTGTGTACAACCAGCATAAATGATTACAAGCTTTGTATTACCACCATAGGTAGTGTTTAACCCTTCGTTATTTGCCGCATTAATAGCATCCGTAAAAATTGAATTGTTATAAATAGTTTTTTCATTGTACCAGCCTTTGGTATTATTAATTTCTATCCAAATAGGAATATCATTTTCTCCAATATTGTTAATAACTTGCCCACCAAAGGTTAAATTTCCATTCGACATTATTTCAAAATAATCACTCAAACTACCATAAACCGCGTCACCGTCTGGAGAATACATGTTTGGAGTAACATATACGCCGCTTGATATTAATAGGTTTTCAAAATCAGTTTTTGTATAAGCCGAAGGGTTAGTCCTATGTTTTACATCAGTAAACTCAACAAGAAGAATTTTTAAGGTTATAGTAGTATTAATATATTGAGTGCAATTTCCAGCATCCGCTACGGGACAGGAAAATACTTCTTCCTGAGCGTTTACTATTTTTTGGAGAAAAACCAATTGAACTAACAGCGAAAGAAAAATATTTAATATTTTCATTTTGTTCTCCCTTTTAAGGAAGAAATATCATCTTTTTAGCTTCGAAGTAGTTATCAGCTTGAAGTTGATAAATATAAACTCCCCCTGCTATCCCTTTTGCATTAAAGAATATCCGGTAGGTCCCACTTTCTTTCTCTCCATCAACAAGTGTGTCTACTAATTTTCCTAATATGTCAAATACCTTTAGAGTAATATATTTTCGTCTCGGTAAATAAAATTCAATTTTTGTGTATGAGTTAAAAGGGTTAGGATAGTTTTGCGAAAGATAGAAAGTCTTAGGACTGATGTTTTCTCCTTCAGCATCAGTGATGTTGCCATATTTAATTCCATTGATTACTGCTCCATAAAGATAATAAGCAATATCAGGCTCGAATTGAAGATAAACACGGCCAATGCTATCTGCTATTCTATCAATAGTATATATACTTGTGTTGGTTGATTTTTCATAGTGTTCAATAAATCTACAGAACTTCCCATAAAAATAGTCATAATAATCAAAAGTGATTTTATAAATAATAGTATCATCTTGGTAATTCCAAACCCACAAAGTATCACCACTGGTTTTACTATAATCATATAATACTCGTTCACTATCTACCCATTCTTCGTCATATTGATAAACTATTGAGCCATCTTGCCTTTGAAAACCGAAACGAGGGTTACTTGAACTTGCATAGATTACTTTGATAATACTATAGGAAATTCCATTTGGCATTATTGTATCTCCAACAACAATACTTCGTGATAGAAATATATCTTCGTATGGATCCCAATACTCCCACATATTCCCAATTTCAAGAGGATAATAACCGGTTAAATCTTGGCAAATGTTTGAGATATTAAATAGAAGTAAAAAAAAGACAATATTTCTTCCTGTTTTCATTTTCAAAATATTTATTTAATGAATGATTTTGTTTTCGAGAAAATAGCTAAGTAAAACCTGTAAAAAAAGTATCAATGGTGCTATGTTCAGTTATTTTGAAAAGAAGGGGAATAAAGAAAAGATTTTGCATGGTTTGAAACAGAACTAGTTTTAACCCATAAGTTTTCATATCCCCTCCCTGTTTTAATCCGGGAGCCTTTTTCTGAAAGCTATTCTAACAGCTTTAATTAATGCTTATTAGAATTGTTAATAAATTATAACAATTTCTTATAAGATGAATCAATATGATTACTATAAATTTTTATTTGTTCTTAGGGAAATCTCTCGGAGTTAAAATGAAAATTGACAATTAACAATTCTTTATAGGTATATGTACTTAGGTTAGAATCAACAGAGTCGACTCTTAAAACACCATAAACAGCATTATGAAGGCTAATAACGTTTTTTAGATTACAATAAATTCTATTGCTATATTTAGAACCCAAAAACAGATTTTTCTAAATGGAATTACTTGAAAGACTAAAAAAGATAAAAGGCAGATACGACCAGATAAATGAACAGCTTTCCGACCAGGCTGTAACAAGCGACATGGAAAAAATGATTAATCTAAGCAGGGAAAGAAGCGATCTTGAGGAGATAATTTCTGCTTATGTAGAATATGAAAAAGTTGTAAGAGATTATGAAGGTAATAGAGAGATAATAAACTCAAAAATCGATAAGGAGCTGATAGAACTTGCACAACTTGAGCAGGTAGAACTAGAGA
>MGZZ01000122.1:0-17297 GCA_001802795.1 Ignavibacteria bacterium GWC2_36_12
ATAACGCCAATGAACCTAAGTCGTTTATCCTGATGCCCGAACAGGAAATGTATATGGAAATTCAAAGTAATGACAATGAAAGCGATTCCGAAACCGGGAATAATTCAAATGAAGTAAGTAAAACAGGCGAATTTAAAGATATAAACGGCTACAACTGCGAAAAATGGATTTTTATTGAGGACGGAAAAACAGTAGAAACCTGGATGACAGATGAATTAGGTGGCTTTTTTATAATGCAAAATCCTATGAGCGGAGGTACACAAGACAGTTGGCAACAAAGACTGGTGGGGGATTATTTTCCTATGTTAGTAGTTGAAATGAATGAATCTGGTGAGACGGAATCTACTATGGAAGTGCTTGCTGTTGATCAAATGTCATTGGAAACGGATTTATTTGTAATTCCTGAAGGGTATCAAAAGTTCGATATGCCAACTATTCCTAATATGGATATGTTCAAATAGAATATTTCAGAATCGAATAGAACTATATCATACTTAATTTCTTGACTTTTGAAGGCTTTACTCATATTTTTAACGCTCTAATTTTTTTGATATAAAGTGCTTTTTGGGAGAAATCGTAGTGAAACAGGAAAAAATAACGAAGTTCATTAAATCTGAAGATGCTGATAAAAAATGGTACCTGGTAGATGCGAAGGATCAGGTACTCGGAAGGTTAGCCTCTGAGATTGCAAAAGTGATACGTGGAAAAAATAAAGCTATCTTTACACCAAATACAGATACCGGTGATTTTGTAATTGTGATAAATGCTGATCAGGTGAAGGTTACAGGTAAAAGAGGACTTCTTAAAACTTATTCACATCATTCGGGTTACCCCGGAGGATTAAAAACCAAAAGCTTTGAAGAAATTATTACTAAGAAACCGGAGTTCATTATAGAAAGTGCTGTAAGAGGTATGCTTCCCAAAACAAGGTTAGGAAACAAACTAATTAAAAAATTGAAAGTGTACGCAGGTCAAAACCATCCGCATGTTGCGCAGAGACCCGAACAATTAAACTTAATGGAGAAATAATGGCCGACCAGATATTTGTAGGAAGAAGAAAAACTTCTGTTGCAAGAATAATTCTTAAAAACGGTAATGGTAAAATTACTGTTAATGGAAAAGATTTTGAGAAGGCATTTCCCCAGGAAGTTTCCAGAGAAGACATTCTTTCTCCTTTTAATGCTACTGATACTTTAGGACAATATAATGTTTTAATAAATGTTAACGGTGGTGGTACAACGGGTCAGGCTCAGGCAGTTAGGCTCGGAATAGCCAGGGCTCTTATTGGAATAAATCCGGACTTTAGGGTAAAACTTAAGACTGATGGATTGTTGACAAGAGATCCCCGAATGGTTGAACGTAAAAAGTACGGCAGACCAAAAGCAAGGAAAAGATTTCAGTTTTCTAAACGATAAAATTATCGGACTATCGAATTTCCGAATTCGGTAATGCGGCAATTCACAAATTCACTAATTTCAAAACACATACTTCCCGATTTGTCCCCTGTGTCCCGCCCTCGGCGAGATGAAAGGCAAAGAAGACGGAAGTAGAAGATCCCGCCAGGCGGGAGATAACAGGAGAAAAAAATGGAAAAAGTTGAACTAACCCAGCTTATCGAAGCTGGTGCACATTTCGGTCATTTAACCCGCCGATGGAATCCTAAAATGAAGCCATTCATCTTTATGGAAAAGAATGGAATTCATATTATAGATCTCAAGAAAACTCAGAAATCAATGACTGAAGCGGCGCAAAATCTTGCTAAGGTTGTTACCGAAGGTAGAAAGATTCTTTTTGTCGGAACAAAAAAACAGGCAAAAGGAGTAATTGAATCGGAAGCCCGAAGGGTTGATATGAATTGGGTAAGTGAAAGATGGCTTGGCGGAATGCTTACTAACTTCTCTACTATAAGAAAAAGTATTAAAAGACTTAACAATATTGAGAAACAAGAAACAGACGGAACGTTCGATAAGATCACAAAAAAAGAAAGATTATTCCTTACAAGAGAGAAAGATAAGCTGAAAAAAATACTTGAAGGTGTTGAAACAATGTCGCGTTTGCCGGGTGCTCTTTTTATTGTCGATATAAAGAAAGAAACTATTGCTGTAAAAGAAGCAAAGAAATTAAACATTCCTGTGTATGCTATAGTTGATACAAATTGCGATCCCGATGAAGTTGATTTTGCTATACCTGCAAATGACGATGCAGTTAAAACGATTGAATTAATTACGAAATGTATAGCGGATGCTGTAGTTGAAGGTGCTGTAAAGGCTAAAGAATTAAAAGCAGAAGAAGCTGCCGAAAGAGAAAGACAGAAAAAAGAACGTGAAGCTGAAAGAGAAGCCGAAAAGAAAGAAAACCTGGAAAAAGTAAAAATAGAATCTGAAACTAAAAGCAAAGAAAAGAGTGAGTAAGGTTCTTTATTAATTTATAGGAGGATAGAAATTTCAAATGGAAATTACTGCGGCGTTAGTTAATCAATTAAGACAAAAGACCGGTGCGGGTATGATGGATTGCAAAAAAGCCCTTACTGAAGCAAATGGTGATATAGAAAAAGCGATTGAAATACTTAGAAAAAAAGGTGCTGCTGTTGCGGCAAAAAGAGCTGAGAAAACCGCTAACGAAGGATTGGTTCTAACCAAAATTTTGAATGATGGGAAAACAGGGATAATTGTTGAAATAAACTGTGAGACAGACTTTGTTGCAAAGAGCGCAGACTTTGAAAAATTTGCCGGCGACGTTCTTGAAACTGTTGTTGCCTCAAAGCCATCAAACGTAAAAGAACTCTTTGATGGCAATTCCGAATTAAAAAATAAATACACAGAAATACTGGGTAAAATCGGTGAGAAAATCGAGGTTTCGAGATTTTCAATTGATGAGATTAAGAACGGATTGCTTGTCGATTATGTTCACCCCGGTTCGAAGCTTGGTGTACTGGTTGCCTTTGAAAATACTAATGGCGTAGAAGATAAATTCGGAATACCTGGTAAAGATATTGCAATGCAGGTTGCTGCTATGAAGCCGATTTGTACTTACCGCGAAGAGGTTCCGAAAGAAATAATTGACAAGGAAATGGAAATATATAAAGAGTTAGCGCGTAAAGAAGGAAAGCCAGAGAACATTCTTGAAAAAATTGCATCAGGCAGACTAAACAAATTCTACCAGGAAAATTGTCTTGTTGAACAGATGTTTATTAAGGACAATTCAAAATCTGTCGGGGATTTGATAAAAGAGTTCAATTCTTCCAACAGTAGCCAAATTAAAATTAAAATGTTCCGGCGCTACCATCTTGGTGATGAAAAAAAATAATTTCCTGCAAGGTCTTAAAACTTTTAAGACCTTTTTTTATATTTAACCTTCAATAAATAAATAAATCGATGAACAAATTAAAATATAAAAGAGTACTGCTTAAATTAAGCGGTGAATCTCTTATGGGGGACAAAGGGTTTGGTATCGATAATAAAGTACTTGAGTTTTTTGCCGATGAAATTAAGAAGGTTCATGATGAGGGCGTTGGATTAGGAATAGTAATAGGTGGTGGAAACATTTACAGAGGGCTGAGCGCCAATGACCAGGGAATCGACAGGGTTACCGGTGACCAGATGGGAATGCTTGCTACTTTGATAAATTCACTCGCTCTTCAGAATGCTGTTGAGAAAAAGGAAATATATACACGCCTTATGAGTTCAATAAAAATGGAAGAAATAGCAGAACCTTACATTAGAAGAAGAGCCTTAAGGCATCTTGAAAAAGGAAGGGTTGTTATTTTTGGAGGCGGTACAGGTCATCCGTATTTCAGTACTGATACGGCAGCTTCGTTAAGGGCTGTTGAAATCCAGGCAGATGCTATTGTTAAAGGAACAAGAGTTGACGGAGTTTATGATTCCGATCCCGAAAAGAATCCTGCTGCCTTTAAATTTGATAAAATTTCCTACCTCGATGTTCTTAAGAAAAATCTGAGAATTATGGATCTTACTGCCATAAGCTTATGCCAGGAAAATAATCTCCCTGTGGTTGTTTTTAACATGGATGTTCCCGGTAACCTTCTTAAACTTGTTAAAGGAGAAAATGTGGGAACTCTTATACATGATGAAAAAAGGAACTAAAGTTATTCCATAAGCTTTTTGATTTAAGTTTAACAATCTGAGAGGTTTTGGATGAAACAAGTAATAAAGGACGCAAAATCGAGAATGGATAAGTCCCTTGAAGCATTAAGAGCAGAACTTGCTAAAATCCGGTCAGGTAAAGCTACAACTGCTTTGTTAGACGGGATTAAGGTTGATTTCTATGGTAATATGACTCCCATCAACCAGGTCGGTAACCTAACTGTGCTCGATGCACATTCTCTTTCATTTACCCCGTGGGATAAAACAATCCTTTCTCATGTAGATAAAGCAATCCTGGAAGCTAACATCGGGTTGAATCCGGTTAGCGATGGTACTAATCTGCGAATTCCGATTCCCCCTTTAAATGAGGAAAGAAGAAAAGAGCTCGTAAAGATCGTAAAAAAATTTGGTGAGGATTCAAAAGTAGCTGTAAGAAATATCAGGAGGGATGCAAATGAGCATCTGAAAAGGGAACAGAAAGAAAAAAAATTATCAGAAGATGAACTTAAAGCTTCGGAAGACCAAATTCAGAAAATAACAGATGAGCATGTCAAGCTTGTTGATGATGTTCTAAAGCACAAGGAAATGGAGATACTTGAAGTTTAAGATTTTTTTTATAGAAATTCTGGTTTTGACAGGGCGAATTTTTAATTCGCCCTTTTTTGTTATTATTCCCTTTTTCTGATTAGATTTCGCAAGTTGTTAGAAAAAATAGTACCGTATAATCTGCCTCAATAAAAATAGATGGGAAAGAACGAGAGAAAATATCCACGTTTCAGGGATATAAAACTTTCTAATTTTATTAATGAAAATACCCTCAGAAATGTTTTTTACATGACTGCCGGTATAGTTGTTTTTATATTTGGCGTAGTCGTTTACGGAATTATTCTCAACTCACTCGAAGATACCCTTCAGGAAGAAATGCTGAAGAAAGGGTATCCCGATTTGAAAGAAGTAAACATATTGGTTGATAGAAAAACTTTTACACTGAGCATTTTTGAGGATACTGTCTTAATAAAAACTTACCGGGCGAGTTTTGGAAGGAACATTAATATCCCTAAAAGCAGGGCAAATGATAATGCTACTCCGGTTGGGGAGTATAAGATTTGTGATATTGATACTGCTTATAAATATTATAAATTTCTAAAGTTAAATTATCCCAATCTTAACGATGCTTCCGAAGCTTTGAGAAAGGGACTTATCAGCCAACGGGAATTTGATCAGCTGAAGTTTGAATTTTATTATGAAGATTGTCCAAAGCTGGAAACTGTTTTAGGAAACAATGTAGGTATTCACGGGATTGGAGAATTAAATTATATATTTAAAAACCTGCCGTTTGTTTATAACTGGACAGACGGCTCGATTGCTATTAAAAATGAAAGTATTGATGAAATTCTAAGTATTGTAAAGAAAGGGACAAAAGTTGTTATTAAATAAAATTGTACAGCCGGCAATTCTTTTTTCAATTATTGTTTTGCTGTTTAGTTGCGGTGAAACAGAAGAAAAGAAAGCCGCTAAGGAGCCTGTAAAAAATTATAATGATCCCGCAGTTCTTTTCCAGGAAACAAAAAAAGTTTTGGGAAATAATGCGAAAGCAGCTTACTTAGGATTTTATGAAGATAACTCAAAAGATGAAATTGTTGCAGGTATTGAAATAGATACCAAGGAAGAACTGGGAATCAAATTTGCGCTTCTAAGGATTAAGAATAATAAGCTTGAAAAAGGATATGAAACCGGTTTGCTTGAGGGCTCGTTCAATAGTAGTTATGTTAAGAAAATAAAATTTCCTTCTGTAGCTTATGAATTAATCTATTATAACTCCCAGGATTATTACATGGGTTCGGGCGGGGGAGAGATATTCAGCTACATTTTCGATTTCAAAATCGGGAAAGTATATTATGCTCACCTTGTTATAGAATCAAAAAGAATATCGCTTTTTCTTTCACATAATATTAATGACCAGGAGGTTAAAAACTTTTTTATAAATAATTTTAAAAAAGACTATCCCGCTTTTACTCTTGTATCGCAGGATTTTACGCTTGATTAAGAGAATAAGTTAGAATATTGTTTAGCTACTGTTAACACGGTAATTATAAAAATGAAAATTTACCGCATACTTGTTTTATTCTTACTTCTCAGCAAAGTTCATTTTCCCCAGCAATATGAATTAAAGTCAATCGAATATGAAGGGAATAATGAATTTTCATCTTCTACTTTAACCTCGGTTATTTTATCCGAAGAATCACCGGGATGGTTTTATAAATTCCTTAACTCGTTTACACCCCTGGGTGCACCGATAGTTTATTTTGATTCTTTGAATATTCCAATAGACCTGAATTCAATACGGTTCTTTTACAATGCTAATGGCTTTTTTAAAGCAAAAATTTCATACAAATATGATATAGACACATCATCAGGTAGTGTTCATCTGACATATACCATACAAGAGAATAGACCGTCTGATTACAATAACCTGCGTTTTTTCGGAGCAGATATGGTACCCGGGCATATCATTACTTATATGGTTCGTGCCTTTAGTATTGATACAACGAACAGGTATAACCAGGATTACATACAAACAAAAACTGAGGAAGCGCTAAATATCCTGTTGAACAACGGTTTTATATATGCCGCTTTTGACAGCTTGGTAGTCTATAAAGATACTATAAATAATAATGCTGACCTGAACATATACTTTTCTCCAGGCAGCCAATATTTTGTCGATTCTATTATTGTCGAGAAAGACGGGGAAGGAGCTGCGGAAGTAAAAGACGATCTGCTGCGTGATGTTACGGGAATAATACCGGGGCAGGTTTATAATCTTGAAGAGCTGAGAAGAGGACAGGTAAGGCTTTACAGAACAGGTTTGTTTAATTCGATTACACTTTCTATTCCCAACAATGACTCGATTAATTCAACAGGTCTTCTCCCGTTGTTACTAAGCGGGAATATCGGTTTGATGAACGAGCTTTCTCCTGAAATAATTATGAATAATCAGCAAAGAGCTTTTAATATAGGTTTGGGCGCAACTTATGTCAGGAAAAACTTTCTTGGTAATGCAAGAAAACTTACAATCAGCTCTTCTTTTGGTGTCCAGGATATCTTTAATCTTGATTTTGGAAAGCTCGTTAAAAAATTTTCATTCAGGGATACAACTTTACTCGGGTACTTCGATTCAAGGATTATTCTGGAGCAACCGTTCCGTTACATAAACCCGATATATGCTACTTTGGAAAATTATGTTACAATAGAAAAACTGGTCAATATAAATAACACAAGATACGGGTCAAAACTTTCACTGGAATTCGAGTTGCCTCACTACACTTTCATTAATTTTCTTAAGACTTCATATAACATCGAGGTAAATAATGAAGTGTACCGGACTTTCAACGATAGTCTCTCAAGAAAGCTAATATCAGTTATCGGGACCGATTTTGGTTCAACTACTGTTGATAATATTCTTTTTCCTACTAAAGGCTATACTTTATCATTCCAGCTTGAAGAAGCAAATGTTTTTCCTTACCTGATTTCAAAAGCATTTAAATCCGATTTTGATGGAGCCCTTTTTTATAAAATAGTTATAGCTAATTCCGCCTTTGGTTCTTTTGGAAGGATCAGAAATTACATTTTTGCATGGAAATTTAAAGTAGGGCACCTTCAGACATTTGTTGGAAATTATGGCGGCATACCGTACAATAGAACATTTTATGCCGGTGGAAGTAACTCTATAAGAGGGTGGCGTTCAAACCAATTAGTACCCAAAGGTACGCCTGATGTGCCCGGTTTTATATCAAACGGGGTAAATGTGAAAGGGGGTACTTTCCTTTTAGAAGGAACCCTTGAGTTCAGGTTAAGATTTTTGAAAAGTTTTGGTGTTGCCCTTTTTACAGACTACGGCAATACCTGGCTCGGTTATAAAAATTTCAGGTTCGATGAGGTAGCGGTTGCAGCCGGTACAGGTATAAGGTATTATTCTTCATTTGCACCTTTCAGGCTGGATTTCGGGTTTAGGTTTTATGATCCTGCAGACAAAGAATATATCTTTAAAAAGAATTTCTGGGATAACCTCGAATTTCATTTCGGTATAGGCGAAGCCTTCTGACCAATCTTTATAAACTTCTTGTAATTGAATTCAGATTTGATAAATTTTGAGGAGTGAACTTTTGCTGAGGTGATACAATGGCAGGTCATTGGATTTTCAAAACTGATCCGGCACAATACTCCTTCCAGAATTTGCTGCATGACAGAAAAATTACATGGAAACAGGTTCATAACACCCTGGCTCTTAAAGAATTGAGGAATATAAAGTTAGGGGATATAATAATTATTTACCACGATGGAGACGAGCAGCAGCTTGTTGGCACTGCGGAAGCCGTTTCCAACCCTTATCAAAATCCCGATTCGGAAGATCCCCGGTTTTTGGTAGTCGATATAAAGGCTATTAAAAAATTAACTAAAGCAGTTCCTTTGTGGGAAATAAAAAGTAATTCTATGCTTAAAGATATAGACCTTGTTAACATACCTGAACTGAATGTAGATTCTATAGATTTTGAAATGTGGGAAGAAATAATGGTTCTTGCCAAGGAAAGAGTAAAATGATTATTTCCCCTTTTTCTTAAAAGGGTATACCGGATTAGTTTTTATTCTTTGTTTAGCTGTAAAGAAATAGCTATTTTTTTGCACTTCTTAATTAAATAATAAGAGGAGATTTATGATATTCAGTATGACG
Source organism: Ignavibacteria bacterium GWC2_36_12 (assembly GCA_001802795.1). Lineage (GTDB taxonomy): Bacteria > Bacteroidota > Ignavibacteria > Ignavibacteriales > Ignavibacteriaceae > RBG-16-34-14. The sequence goes on from MGZZ01000122.1 coordinate 8,833, forward strand.
GGTTATGGCAGGGGCGTAGCAGGTAATGAAAAAGTAACATTTGAAACTGAAATTAAAAGTGTAAACAGTCGCTATCTCGATGTTTTTTTCCGCTTGCCTTCTTCCCTGCAAAGCAAAGAATACGAGTTGAGAGAGCAGATTAAAAGTAAAATAAAAAGGGGTAAAATCACTCTCCTGTTTCAAATTAAAAGCAATGAAAGTGCTCTTGATGTTCCGCCCGTGAGCAAAGAAAAGCTGAAAGCCTTTTTAACTTTCATAAAGGATATTAAAAAAGCAGCTAAGATAAATGAGAAAACTAAGATTGAGCATTTGCTGGCTTTTAAGGAATTATTTATTCCCGACCAGTTTGAATTTAAAGAAGAAGAATTTGCTCTCGTAAAAGTATCGCTCGATAAAGCCCTTAATGAACTTCTTAAGATGAAAAGAAAAGAAGGAGGTGAGCTGTCAAAAGATCTTATTAAAAGAATAAACAGTATCGACGAAAAAATTGTAACAATTGAAGACGAGTTTCATAAAAGCGTCAACGAACATTTTGATTCACTTAAGGAAAAAGTAAAAACATTAATCGAAAACACATCGGAATACAGCGACAGGCTTGAACTGGAATTAGCTTTAATAGCTGAGAAAGCCGATGTAACAGAAGAATGTGTAAGACTAAAAAGCCATTTGAAGTTTTTTCTGGAAAGCATCGATAATGAAGAAGAGCCGGGTAGAAAGCTGAATTTTATCTGCCAGGAAATGAACAGGGAGGCGAACACGATTTCATCAAAATCCGTATCAACTTTGATAACTCATAACTCGGTTCTTATTAAAGAAGAAATAGAAAGAATACGCGAACAGATACAAAACATCGAATAGCTTGAATACTAAAAAGGGAAAAATATTTGTAGTTGCGGCTCCAAGCGGTGCTGGCAAAACGACAATTGTAAAAAATATACTGAGCAACCTGCCGGAACTGGCTCTTTCTATTTCAGCTACAACACGTAAAAAAAGGGAACATGAAATTAACGGGGTCGATTATCATTTTATTTCAGAAGAAGAATTTTTAAAAAAAATTGAAGAAAACGGGTTTGTTGAATGGGAAAAATTTTACGATTACTATTATGGCACCCCTAAAGGTTTTATCGAGGAAAAGACAAAAAGCGGTATTTCAGTCCTTTTAGAGATTGATGTTAAAGGCGCATTAAATATAAAACTTATTTACCCTGATGCAATTTTAATTTATATTTCACCCCCCAGTTTTGAAGTTCTTGTAGAAAGGCTGAAAAACCGGAAAACCGAAGACGAAAATGACCTTAAAAAACGGATTGAGCGGGCTAAAATGGAATTGAGTCTTAAGGACAAATTTGATTATCTTGTAGTGAATAAAGATTTAAATACTGCAGTTTCAGAGGTTAAGACAATAATAAAAAGAATAATCAGTAAGGAGAAATAGTTAATGAATATCGAACCGGTAGATTTGAGAGTAGTTGACAAGCGTACGGCTAATGTTTATGAAGCGATTATTGTTTCTGCAAAGAGAGCACGCCAGGTAAACGACGAACAAAAAATGGAGTTCAATGCGTTGCTAAGCACCGTTCCTCCTCCTGCTACAGGAGAAGAAGATGGTGAGGATATCCAGAATCCTGCTCAGTTAAAAATTGCAATGGAGCTTGAAAACCGTGAGAAACCTCATATCCAGGCTATTAAAGAGTTGCTCGACGGTAAAATTGATTACGAATATAAAAAATAATTCCTTTCCTAATTTTATTTAGTTAAATGCCAAATGATGTGTTCCGTAAGAAAAAGATAATACTTGGGGTAACGGGATGCATTGCTGCTTATAAAGCCTGTTATTTAACAAGAGAATTAAAAAATCGCGGAGCGGAAGTTAAAGTTGTAATGACACCTTCCGCTCTCCAGTTTGTAGCACCCTTAACTTTTTCAACTCTTTCGGGTAACCCGGTAATTGTAAATATCTTTCCCGTGTCGCAACAAAACGGAACTGATGTTTCTACCTGGCATATTGATACTGCACGGTGGGCTGACCTCATTTTAATAGCTCCTGCAACTGTTAATACTGTTGCAAAGATCGCTTACGGTTTTGCAGATAATGCTTTAACAACGCTTGTTTCCGCTGCACGTTCGCCTTTGGTAGTTGTTCCCGCTGCCGATGTTGATATGTACATGAATAAAACTACCACTGCCAATATTCAAAAGCTGGAAGAGCTTGGGCATTATGTTGTTTATGCAGAAGAAGGAGAACTTGCAAGCGGGCTTTCAGGTTATGGCAGAATGGCGGACATAAATAAAATTATTGATTCGACTGAGCTTGTTCTTTCGGGAATTAAAAAAGATTTAAACGGTAAAAAAATTCTTGTTACGGCAGGACCGACTTATGAAGATATTGACCCGGTAAGATATATCGGTAACCGTTCTTCGGGTAAGATGGGCTATTCGCTTGCAAAAGCTGCTTTCCTGCGTGGCGCAGATGTAACCTTAATTTCAGGTCCTTCTGCTGAAGCTGCTTACCCCGAAATTAAACTTTATAAAGTAAGATCGGCTAAAGAAATGAAAGCTGCAGTAACAAAGGAATTAAAAACTAATGACATTTTAATTATGTCTGCTGCTGTTGCCGATTATAAACCTGCTGAAACTTCTCAAAGAAAAATAAAAAAAGAAGATAAACTTGCTTCTTTAAGATTAATGCAAACGGATGATATTCTTTCATCTATTAAAAAAGATTCCGCATACGGAACCGGTGGAAAGAAAATTATCGGCTTTGCACTCGAAACGAATGACGCTGAAAAGAATGCTGCTAAAAAGCTTAAAGAAAAAAATCTCGATATGATTGTTTTGAATTCTTTAAGTGATAAAAAAAGCGGGTTCGAGTACGATTCCAATAAAATTACAATAATCGGTAAATCGGGTAAGAAGAAAAGCTTTTCTCTTCAGTCAAAATTCCAGGTAGCAAATAATATTTTAACGGAAATTTTAAGGATGTCTTAGTGAACCTTGTGAACTTAGTGACTCAGTGGTTTATTTTTTTATCACTAAGACACTCAATACACAAAGTAACACTAAGTTTTTGTTATGAATGAATTCAAGAAGCAAATAACAGAAGCTTTGAAAAGCCAGAAAGAAATTTTTGGGGATGAATTATTTTTTCAGAATACACCTAAAAGACAAACTACAATAGTAACTAAAGTGGCATCCGGAGAAGATAACAGCGCTTTGCTTTTTAACGGGGACGAGGCCTGGGAAAGGGCAGAGTCACTCGAAGAGCTTGATAAATTGATTAACAAATGTACCAGGTGCCCGCTCCACAAAAGCAGGACGAATTTTGTATTTGGTGTCGGTAATCCGAATGCAGATGTAATGGTAGTCGGAGAAGGTCCTGGTGCAGATGAAGATGCACAGGGAGAACCGTTTGTCGGTCGTGCAGGGAAATTGCTTAATGAAATTCTTAAAGCAATAAATTTTGAAAGAGAAGAAGTTTACATAGCGAACGTTGTTAAGAGTCGCCCGCCCGGTAACCGCACTCCTACCGCAGAAGAAATGGAAGCCTGCGTTCCTTATCTGAGAAAACAGATAGAGCTTATAAAACCGAAACTGATATTATGCCTGGGATTAACAGCAGCACAGGGATTACTGAAAAAGAGAGACTCGTTAACAAAAATGCGGGGACAGCTTTTTGAATACAGGGGCACAAAAGTGATGGTTACATATCATCCCGCAGCACTTTTAAGAAACCCAAACTGGAAAAGACCTTGCTGGGAAGATGTACAGAAGTTCAGGAAGTTATACGACGAGATGATGTGAAAGTAGGGACACGCGATCACGTGTCCCTACGGATAAACAGAATTAATAACAAAAGAATTATGGGGGAAAACATGTACGATCGAAAACACCACCACCGCAAATCAATTCGATTAAGAGAATTTGATTACACAAATCCAAACCTGCCTGCCGGCAGGCAGGTTGGTATTACGTAACAATTTGTACAAAAGACAGGGTCTGTTGTTTTGGTGAAATAAAGAAAGGTAAAATGATTTTAAATGATAAGGGAAAAATTGTAGAAGAGGAATGGTTAAAGACAAAAGAAATAAGAAAAAATATCGATCTCGATTATTATGTTGTAATGCCAAATCATTTTCATGGAATCATATATTTTCCTATAATTTTTCTTTGCGAAAGCCGATGTATATCCAGAAATCGTAAATGATCTTGAGCCCGCCTGCTAAAAAGAAAGGAAAATTTATTAATAATTGATTTGCAAACAACATCCCGCAAAGAGTTGGCGATATTGAAGCCCCGATTGACCGGGATATGGTTGATATTCCTGCAGCAGCCGATCTTTCGTCATCCGATACGAGAATCATTGTTAAAGCCTGCCTTGTGGGCACATCCATCTGCGATATGCTGAAACGCAGAATGAGCATGATAATTGCCAAACTGAGATCAGGCATTAAAGGAATTAAGATAAGCAAAACGTTGGAAGGCAGGTGAGTGAAAACCATTGTGTTAAGTAAACCTATCCGGTTAGCAATTTTAGCAGCGAATAATGCCGAGATTCCTGCTACAAGATTTGTCCCGAAAAAAATTGTTCCCAATGCACCGATACTCAAATCAAACTTAAGATAAAACCAGTAAGCTATCATGCTTTGTATTATGAATCCGCCTGCAAAAGCATCTAATGCAAATAATGAACTAAGCTTAAAAACGACATTCTTTGATTTATGAAGCCCGAGAGTTCTTTTCACCGGTTGCTCATCTTTAATTTTTCCCGGTTCGATTTGTTTTGATAAAAATGAAAATAATATCGCAAGCATTATCCCGGTAAAACTATATCCTGCAATAATTACTTTATACGAGCCTGTAAGTGAAATCCCTTTGCCGACAATTATTTCGCTCAACCATCCTGCGCACAATGCACCTAAAGCAGTAGCAAACGACCCGGCAAGATTATACCACGCAATTACTTTTGTCAGGTTTTTTCGTTCGAGAATTTGTGCCAGTGCAGATTGTTCGATTGAGAGGAAAGGACCGATTTCTTTTCCGGTCGGACTGATTACCGCAATAATTGCAGTAATAATTAATACGAGATAATCATTTGTAATTAAAAACCCTATTCCACCTGCCGCCATTAAAAAGGAGCCGAGTATCAACATATTTTTTCTGCTGTACGAGTCTGCTTTTGTAGTTATCCATAAGGATATTACTGCATCCCCGATTAAAGTAAATGTAATTAGCAGACCGATCTGGTAATCGTTTAATCCTATTCCGGATAAATATAGAACCAGCACAACGGATAAAGCTCCGTATGCAAACATTCGTAAAATGCGCGTGATAAATAAAAAATAAAAATCCTTACCGGTTTTTTCTATTCTCAAAGTATTGTATGGTTTATGGTAAATATATTCAAAATTATTTCATTGTGTTATTGTAGGGATACAGCATGCTGTGTCCCTTCAGAGAGTAAAAAAGATTATTATCACATATTTCTATATTTTTGTTAAAAACCTGACAGGTTTTTTTAATGAATGTACTCTAATAATATCTTAAGAAGAAAACCAATGAAATTATGGGGGAATCATGTACAATCAAAAGCAGCACCACAGGAGATCAATTCGTTTAGGAGAATACGATTATTCAATTCCTAATTGGTATTACGTTACTATATGCACAAAAAATTTCAAATGTTGGTTTGGTGAAATCAAAAACAGTAAAGTAATTCATAATGAATTGGGAAAAACAACGGTTAGATATTTTAATGGGATACCGGAACATTTTAAAAATACCGAATTAGATTACTTTGTAGTAATGCCAAACCATGTTCATGGAATAATAATAATAGGAGATGATGTAGGGACACTCGATCGAGTGTCCCTACAAGAAGGGGAGTTTGGTAAAATGGTAAAGAACTCTTTATCAATCATAATAAATCAATATAAAGGTTCGGTTACGAGGTTTGCTCGACAAAACGGCTATCCTGGTTTTACCTGGCAGTCACGTTTTTACGAACACATAATCAGAAACGATAATGATTTGTTTAGGATACGAACTTATATTGAAAACAATCCGCTTAAATGGGAAATCGATGAATATTATAATACAGAGTAGGGACAGGTATACTGTGTCCAATAAAGATTATTACCCTATATTTTTTTATTTTTACTGAAATTATATTTGGTTCAAATGAACGCTCTTCGGGATAACATTCACGAATTCATTGATTTTGTTTTTACAAATCCACCATTTGTAGGGACACGCTATAGCGTGTCCCTACCTCATAAATTGTTAAATTAGGTTTTTATGAACACACTCTACCTCGGCGATTGCTCAAATGTTCTTCGTGATAATGTTACTGATGAGTTTGTTAATCCTGTTAATATATAATTGTCTTTTGTAGGGACACTCGATCGAGTGTCCCTACTAAGATTTAATGGATGAAATAGAGTTTTATGAACACACTTTACCTTGGTGATTGCTTAACGTACCTAGACAGCAATTTATTTATTTATTAACATTGGGAGGGTTAAACCATGTCTAAACTAAATGCAAAAGTATTGAACCGACTAATTGTTGGTATTAAAAAATTTCAACCGATTTTATCTTCAGCAAAAGCAAGAGATGTTAACGAGTCTGACACTGTTATAATTATCACCGACATGTTTTATTATGTTTTTGGTTATGACAAATATTCTGAGATTACTTCAGAACATGTTATTCGAGGGACTTACTGTGATCTTGCATTAAAAATAAATGATCAAGTTGAGATACTTATTGAAGCAAAAGCTATTAGCTTGGATCTAAAAGATAGTTATGTTAAACAAGCTGTTGATTATGCTGCTAATAAAGGAATCGATTGGGTAATTTTAACAAATGGAATTTTATGGAAAGTCTATAAAGTTACTTTTGGAAAACCAATTGATCAGGAATTGGTGATTGATATTGATTTCCTTGCCCTTTCACATAAGGATAAAACTGATATAGAATGTTTGTTCTGTTTATCGAAAGAGGGATGGGTTAAATCAGCAATTGAAGATTATCACGAACAAAAACAGGCTCTTAGCAAATTTATTATGGGATCTATTGTTCTCACCGAACCCATTTTAAATGCGATTAAAAGGGAGTTGAAGCAATTATCTCCTAATATTAAGATCCAAAATGAGCAAATAAAAATCGTTCTTGAAACAGATGTTCTTAAGAGAGAAGTGGTTGAGGGGGAAAAGGTTGAAGAAGCAAAAAAGAAAATTGCTAAAGGAAATAAATCCCATAAAAAACAAAAAAAGGTCGTTAAACCTGGAAGCAATGGTGTTGAAAAATCAATACAAGTAGTTAAAGCAGATAAATTAGCTTTACCGCAAAATGAAAGTTAAAAATGAAAAGAGACTTTAGGTGCTTAAATGTTCTTCGTGATAACGTTCCAGATGTAAGTCCCTACGGGACTTAGGATTGTTTTGTTATTTTAGTTCTATAAATATTTTGTCCCTAACGGGACAATAAAAGAGACAGGAAAAATGTTTAAATGAACACACTCTACCTCGGCGATTGCTTAAACGTTCTTCGTGATAATGTTACTGATGAGTTTGTTAATCCTGTTAATATATAATTGTCTTTTGTAGGGACACTCGATCGAGTGTCCCTACTAAGATTTAATGGATGAAATAGAGTTTTATGAACACTCTTTACCTTGGCGATTGCTTAAATGTTCTTCGGGACAACATTCCCGATGAATCTGTTGACCTTGTTTATATTGATCCCCCTTTTAACAGCAAACGTGATTACAATATCTTTTTTGATGATAAGGAGATACAAACACAACGTATTGCTTTTGAGGATACCTGGACATTAAAGAACATTCAGGATTCTCTCGCTGAACTCAATACTCTAAAAACAGATTATCTTTACTTTCTTCTTCTTGCCTACAAGAAAGTTGCGCCTCACGCTTTTCCTTATTTAACTATGATGTCTTTAAGAATTCTTGAACTGCACAGAGTTCTTAAACCGACAGGAAGCTTTTATCTCCACTGCGACCCGACTATGAGCCATTATTTGAAAACTGTATGTGATATTGTATTTGGTGAAAAAAATTATAGAAATGAAATTAGTTGGAAAAGATCTAATCCCAAAAGCCATAATATCAATAATATTCCGAATTGTAGAGACATAATTCTTAGATACACCAAGATTGAAAAATTTATTTATAACAAAGTTTTTGAACCTCTTAATGAAGATTACATTAAAAAGGCATACAAATATGTTGATGGCGAAGGGAGAAGATATAGACTGCTTCCGTTGCTTAATCCTAATGATGATAGACCAAATCTAACTTATGAATTTTTAGGTATAAAAAGAGTTTGGAGATGGACAAAAGAAAGGATGCAGAAAGCTTATGAGGATGGTGTTGTCGTACAATTGAAGAAAGGGGCAGTACCACAATACAAAAAATACTTAGATGAATCAGAAGGTAGGACAATTAC
>MGZZ01000122.1:17342-26953 GCA_001802795.1 Ignavibacteria bacterium GWC2_36_12
AATACTCGGATATCCCACACAAAAACCAAAAGCGCTTCTTGAAAGAATAATACAGGCAAGCAGCAATGAAGGCGATACTGTTCTCGATGCTTTCTGCGGATGCGGTACAACAGTAGATGCTGCAGAAGCTTTGCACAGAAACTGGATTGGAATTGATATTTCTCCTATTGCAATTTCACTTATCAAACGGAGATTAAAAGACACATATGGAGAGCATCTCAACAAATTTGAAGTAAGAGGAACACCGACAGATGAGCAATCAGCAATAGAGCTATGGAAACAAAATCCTTTTGCATTCCAGGATTGGTGGCTCACGGAGTTTGAAGTTTTCTCGACAACTTATGGAACAAAAGGCGCGGACAAAGGAATAGACGGGCTTGCTCAGTACCTTGTCGATTATAAAAAGCAGGAGGTTATAAGAGCAGCATTCCAGGTAAAAGGCGGTCACATTCAGTCTAAAGATATAGATGCACTTCTTGGTGCGCTGGATAAACATAAATGCGGGCTCGGTGTTTTCCTTACGATAGAAGAGCCAACCAAACCAATGATGGATACAGTTGCAGGTTCCGGGTTTGTAGAAGTGCCGGGACATAAATATCCAAAGCTGCAAATACTTACTCTTAAAGATTACTTCCAGAGCAAGAAATTAAAACTTCCAAAGGATAACATCACATTCAAAGCCGCACAATTAAAAGGGAAGAAGAAACAGAATCAGATGGATTTGGGTGTGTGAAGACATAACATTTCATGTAGGGACACTCGATCGAGTGTCCCTACTAATAATAAAATTTATATGATTATTAAATTTATTTTTCTTTTCTCCGTATTCTCTTTGACTACTGCAGCACAGGATTCCAAGAATGAAAGGATCAGTTTATTCAACGGCAAAAACCTCGATGGATGGAAAATTAAAATTACTGATCATGATTTAAATGATAATTACAAAAATACATTCCGTGTGGAAGACGGAATTCTGAAAGTATCCTATGATCAGTATGAAAAATTTAAAGGAGAATTCGGACATATATTTTATAAAGATAAATTCTCTCATTATAAAATCCGTGTTGAATACCGTTTTACCGGGAATCAGATTGATGGCGGACCTGAATGGGGATTGCTTAACAGTGGAATTATGATTCACTCTCAATCACCGGAAAGTATGGATAAGGATCAAAACTTCCCTATTTCAATCGAAGCTCAGTTCCTTGGTGATGATGGGAGCGGTACAAGAACGACCGGGAATGTCTGCACTCCCGGAACCCATATAATGATGAAAGGCAAACTTTTAACAGAGCACTGCATTTCAACAAGTAAAAAAGTTTATCCTCCCGGTGAATGGGTAACAATGGAAGTGGAAGTTCATGGAGATTCATTAATAAAACATATTGTTAACGGTGAAGTTGTTTCCGAGTATGAAAAACCACAGCTCGATGGAACTGATCCTTATGCACAAAAGCTGATAGTTGACAATAAAAAAATATTGCAAGAGGGTTTTATAGCTTTACAAGCCGAGACACATCCTATTGAATTTCGTAAAGTAGAACTTCTTATCCTGAAATGATTTTCTTCAACTGTAGTAGGGGCACTCGATTCGAGTGTCCCTACAGATTAAAAAAAGTATTTAATGTTTAATAAATTATTTTCTATTACTCTTCTTTTTTTATTCATTAACGTAATGAATTTTGCACAGCTTAAAATAAATGATTCGGGCTATTACGAGATTCAAAGCCTCAATGTTATGCTCTTCGATGACTTTTATCCCGAAGGTCATCAGGGAGGATTAACAATAATTCAATTTGGCTCCCGTGTAGCGGCAAACGGCGATGTTCGTCTCGACCCCGCTCCGGGGCAATGGTCGCCTGTTCCTAAAGTAGGAGAAAGAAAAATTGATAAGGAAAATGGAATAATTACCGTTGACCTTTGGTATCCCGATTCCAGCAAGGACAGGAAAGGTTTTAATCCTGTTATTTACCCCGGTCTTATATTCAAATACAAAGTTAAAACTGAGGCTGCCGGAAGCAGCATTAAGTTGACTGTTGATCTTGAAGAACCATTGCCTGTTGAGTGGGATAATAAAATTGGATTTAACCTGGAATTATTTCCCGGTCATTTTTTTGGCGAGCATTATTTAATGGATAATAAATCCGGAGTTTTTCCACGCCAGGCTGGTGGTCCAATGAAAAAAGATGACGATGGTAACCACCAGGTTGTACCTTTGGCTTTTGGAAAAGAATTAATAGTTGTGCCAGACAAAGAAGAGAAAAGAATAAAGTTTGGAAGCAACAAAAGCGAGCTTCAATTAATTGATGGAAGAGCTTTGCATAACAACGGGTGGTTTGTGCTTCGTTCAACAATTCCTGCCGGTGCATATAAAAATGCTGTTGAATGGATTATCACTCCTGAAATTGATACAACCTGGAGATATAAGCCTGTTATACAGGTTTCTCAGGTGGGTTATCATCCTGAACAGAAAAAATTTGCTGTGATTGAATTGGATAAGCTGACAAATGAATATGATCCGGTTCAATTAATTAAGATTGATAAAGACAAACAGACAATCGTAAAACAGGATACTAATCCTGCCCTGTGGGGAAATTTTCTCCGCTATAAATATTTGTGTTTTGATTTCAGTGATGTTGCAGATGAAGGACTCTATAAAATAAAATACGACGATGTCGGGTCAAACCTTTTCGAAATAAAAAAAGATATATACAGCAGGAATGTTTGGCAGCCGACACTTGAATATTTTCTTCCTGTTCAAATGTGTCACATGAGAATTGAGGACAGGTACAAAGTATGGCATGGACTGTGTCATATGGATGATGCTTTAATGGCTCCGGTAAATCATAATCATTTTGATGGTTATTACCAGGGTGAATCTACTTTAACAAAATTTCAGTCGGGCGAACATGTACCGGGAATAAATATTGGCGGATGGCATGATGCTGGAGATTACGATTTGAGGGTCGAGTCGCAGGCAGGAACTGTTTATAAGCTTGCTCTTGCCTATGAATTCTTTCCAAATGATTATGATGAAACAACAATAAACCAGGAAACCAGGGTAGTAGAAATTCATAAGCCAGATGGGGAGCCTGATCTCCTTCAACAAATAGAGCATGGCGTTTTGGCTATTGTGGGTGGGTATGAATCGATGGGAAGATTATACAGGGGAATTATTGAACCGACTCTCAAGCAGTATGTTCATCTTGGTGATGCTGCGACAATGTCCGATAATCTCATTTATAATGAAAATGAAATGGATCCTGTATTAAAAAAACTTTTACCAAAAGATGATCGCTGGGTATTTACGGAAGAGAATCCTACAAGGGAACTTTATGTAGCACAGGTTTTAGCTGCTGCGCACAGATTATTAAAAGAATTTAATCCCGAATTAGCAGGGAAGTGTTTAAAAATTTCCGAAGAGATTTATAATAAAACCAAAATTGATGAGAGCAAGTATTTTGCTTTGAGGAATAAAATAAATGCCTCTGCTGAGCTTTATTTATCTACTACAAAAAAAGAGTATGAAAAAACTCTTCTTGATAATGTCGATATAATCTGCAGAGATATTCAGGGATTCAGCGAAGTAATCGGTAGAGTTGTAAAAAAAATAAATGACAAAGATTTTACAAATAAAATTGAGAAAGCTGTTAAAGAATCCTTTCGGGAAATTTCTGAGCAGCAAAAGGATAATCCTTACGGTGTGCCGTACAAGCCGCGCATCTGGGGAGCCGGGTGGGAGATACAATCTTTTGGAGTTAATCAACTGTTTCTTTATTTAGGCTTTCCTGAAATTATCACGTCCGAGTATGCTTTTAATGCACTGAGCTTTGTGTTAGGCTGTCATCCGGGAGAAAATACCGCTTCATTTGTTTCGGGAGTCGGAGTTAATTCTTTAACCGTTGCTTATGGTGTGAACAGGGACGAATGGTCGTACATTCCAGGTGGTGTAGCAAGCGGTACGGCATTAATCCGACCTGATCTTCCGGAACTAAAAGTTTGGCCGTATTTCTGGCAGCAGACAGAATATGTAATGGGAGGCGGCGCAACTGATTTTATGGTTCTTGCTATGGCTGCAGATCATTTATTTAATAATGAGTAAAGTTCAAAAAAATTTTAGTCCGGGATAAAATTATTTTCCTCGGATTTGGTAATTTCATTGAACTCTTTTAGTAAGAATAATGAGATCATCCGCCACAAGCCTATGCTCTCTTTCGACCAGGTCTTTTTTTGAGTTTGTAGCAATTACTATATAGTGTTGTAATTAAAAAATTAAATAATTATTATAAAATAAATTTGGAAATAGTATGACTAAAATATATTGGCTGGTGCTTTTGATAATGTTTTCTTCAACTTATGCTCAATCACCTGTTCCTGAAGGAGCTGAATTAGAGCTAATAGCAAATGGTTTTCAGTTTGTTGAAGGACCCGTTTGGAACGACACTCTCGGTTTACTTTTTTCTGATCTTTCGGGCAACAAAATTTATAGATGGACAGAAGAAGACAGCATTTCTGTATTTCTCAATCCTTCTGCAAATTCTAACGGATTAACATATAATTTAGATGGCTATCTTATTATTGCACAAACCGGCTTGCGGAGAGTTGCCCGGCGCGAATCGAACGGAGATTTAACTCCGCTTGCAGTTACTTATAACGGGAAAAAATTAAACAGCCCGAATGATCTGGCTGTAAAATCGGATGGCTCAATATTTTTTACAGACCCCGATTTTAATATTCCCCAGGGTCAACAGAGAGAATTGAATTTTAAAGGTATTTACAGGATTAATGCAGCAGGTTCATTTACATTGTTGGATAGCACCTTCGATAAACCGAATGGAATATGTTTTTCTCCCGATGAAAGCAGACTATATGTAAACGAATCCCCGAATGGAAAAATTTATGTCTGGGATGTTATTAATGATTCCACCATCAGCAATAAGCAATTGTTTTATGCAATTCCATTAGGCGGCTATGCCGATGGAATGAAAGTAGATTCTGATGGAAATCTTTATTGTACCGGTCCAACAGGAGTATGGATTATTTCACCAACAGGGGAATTTCTCGATAAAATTGCAATGCCTCAAGGTGCTGCAAATCCATCGAACTGTAATTGGGGAGATGAAGATAGAAAAACTTTGTACATCACTGCCGGTAACAGTGTTTACAGAATTCGTTTGGCAACAACAAGCGGTACAAAAGACCGGGGAGAAAACCTTCCTCTGAAATTTAAATTATATCAGAATTATCCTAACCCTTTTAATCCTAATACTACGATCAGGTTTACATTAAAACAAGGCGGTTTTACAAAGCTGGAAATCTTTAACGAATTAGGCAGCAAAATTAAAGATTTAATAAATCAGTATTTGACGGGAGGCAACCATGACGTTGAATTTAATGCTTCGGATTATGTCAGCGGGGTATATTATTATAAATTGGCGAGCAGTAATTTTACATCAGCCGGAAAAATGATTTACCTGAAATAGAGAAATTTTTAATTTTGCAGGTTAGGTTCTCAAATGTCAAAACTCAAAGATTCTGAACCAGCCGATGAAGAGTTAGTAAAAGCGATTAATCAAAATGATCATGAGGCTTTTAAACAACTGTATTACAGGTACTTTAAGAAGCTTATTCGCTTTGCCTGGTACCGGGTACATGTAACGCAAACGGCGGCTGATCTTGTCCAGGAAATATTTTTCCGGCTCTGGATAAAAAGAGATAAGTTAAATCCCGCCAAATCTGTAAAAGCATACCTGTATAAGTCCCTCAACAATTCAATTATTAATCATAGTAAGTTACGCTCTTCCCATTCAGCATCCATTGAGAATTTTAGTGATGAAAAAATTTTAAGCGATGAAAGTGGTTCCGATCTAAAATTAGATGTAGAAAATGCGATTAACAATCTACCAGAAAAGCTCAAAATCGTTTATTCACTGAGCAGGGTTGAAGGCTATAAGTATTCGGAGATTGCCGAGATATGTAACATTTCGGTCAAAGCGGTAGAAAAAAGAATGTCTCAAACATTTGTTCTTTTGAGAAAAATTTTGAATGGATAAGTTTTAGAAATCCTTTCTTATAAGGGAAATAATTCAGTTGAAATAAAAACAATCCTAATTTTTTCTTTTCTAAAGTAGGGTTTTTCTTTGCTCAACTGTATTATTGATTAGAAAGGAGTTATGAGCATGAATATAACCAAACAATTCATGGGGACATTTTTATTTATACTCTTCGTTTTACCCGGATTATATGTGGGCAGTTCTAATTCCCAAACCGGAAATAAGGTGATAAACGGTGTTTCAGATTCATTACACTTCATTGGGCATGCAAGTTTTGAAATAAAAACTTCTGATGGAAAGATTATTTACATAGATCCGTTCCAGGGCACCTCTGCGGATTATACCGATTCTGCCGATATAATTCTGGTTACTCATGGGCACGGCGATCATAACAAGGAAAATCTTGTTACTAAAAAATCAACCTGCACAGTTATAACGCATGTTCAGTCCAACATTAATGGGGTATATCAAAGCTTTGATATCGGAAATATTAAAATTTATTCCGTTGCTGCTTATAACCAGAATCATATTAAAAATCAATGTGTTGGATATATTATAGAATTTAACGGAATCAAACTTTATCATACCGGCGATACAGGTGTGATTCCGGAAATAGAAATATTAAAGAAACGTATATAAAGGAACTTTCATGAATATTAAACAATACCGGAAGCTTTGTGTAAAAGAAATTACCGGTAACATTAATGAAACTGAAAAGAAAATATTAGATTCCTGGTTAAATGAATCGGTTGAAAACAGGAATGAATATGAGAAAATTAAATCTATCTGGATTGAAACGGCTCCGAATGAAATTCCGTTTACTCTGGATTCTGATTCCGGCTGGCTTGCTTTAAATAGTAAGCTGGAACAAGATAAGATTGAGCTTGTTGTGAAAAATTCCGCTTCACACGGAAGATATTCTTTTATCAGACCGGCACTAAGACCTGTTCTTGCCGGTACGATTGCTATTCTTCTTTTGTTCCTTAGTATTTATATAATGAATAGAGAAGCACCGCTGCAGTTTAAAACAATTACAACTTTGGATAAAGAACATAAGGAAATAAAATTACCGGATGGCTCTACAGCACTATTAAACGGTAGCAGCCAGGTTAAATTTTTAGAGAACTTCGATGAAGGTTCACGGGAAATAAATTTGAAAGGAGAAGCATTCTTTTCCGTTAGTAAAAATGGAAGCTCCTTTATAGTAAGAACAGGAAATGCAAGAACTACCGTTTTGGGAACTAAGTTTAACATACGCGCATACGATGAAAAGACTGAGGTTTTTGTTAAGGAAGGGAAAGTGAGTTTACAGCAAAGTAAATTAAACGATGAATCTGTTGTGTTGTCAAAAGGGCAATTTAGTTCAGTAAATAAGAATCAGCCTCCTACTTTACCTAAGAAAATTGATCCTTGTGTACTTGGATGGATTGATGGTAAACTTGTATTTAATCAAACGCCTCTCACAGAAATCGTTGATGAACTGGAAAGGTTTTATAATACACAAGTAAGTATTGAGGAAAGCAGTAATCTGAAAAACCAAACTTTATCCGGGTCTTTTAGTAATCAGGAAATAGATAATGTATTGAACATGATTTGTACGGCACTGGATCTTGATTTTGAAAGACAGGATGAAGGATATATAATTAAATCTAAAAGTACTAATCAATAAAAAAAACTCTTATTAATTGCCAGTAATTTCCGGAATAAGAGGGGAGGAAAATAAAATGAATAAATATCTTTGTATAACAATTGTCGGTTTGTCATTTATCTTTATGTCGTGTGCGGGGAATTTAGAAGTTACCCGGGACTTTACTCCACCTACTATAAAAGAGCAGCCAAGAATGCTGTATCCTAAGAGTGCGCAGGAAAAATCTTATACCGGGGACTCTAAAGTTGTTATTGTTATTTCAGAAACCGGAACTGTTAATAAAGTTGATGTTGTAGAATCATCCGGCTTTGATGTTTTAGATGAAGCAGCTGTAGAGTATTGCAAAGGTCTGCTTTTTTATCCGGCACAGAGGTATGGTAAGCCTGTTTATTCTAGAATGGAAATGGAGATTAAGTTTGACTTATCAGAACCGGTCTGGAGTGCAAAATATTATGTTTACGCGGTAAAGGATTGTTATGTAAGACTTGAGGAATTAAACCAGTTTGCGGGAAATAATATAAACGTGGAAAGAAATGAAATTGAGAATGAAATCCTCAACTGGCATAATGAATTTGTGCAGAATATGACGGATGTTGTCAATTTCAATTTTTATGTTGGACAGGTTATATCACCCGAACTATCTGCAGAGTGGAAGAATGATTGGAATACCTGGCCGCTTTCTTTTCTCCTTTATCATGATTTTATTCAACGGTTCCCGGATTATGATAGTCTGGCCGAGATAAAAATCCGGTTAAGGAATTCACTTAAAGAAGACATCCAGTATATTGAGAATAATATTGTTGAAGGGGCAAATGCACAAATTGGGAAGGCAAAGCTGCTTATAAGAATCAAAAGATTTATGGATGATAATTATCCGGATGTTTCTACTGAACCATATTTAAAGTTAGAGTCCGGACCCGGTTATTTTAATAAAATATTAATAAGCAGAGTTTTATGATAATAAAATGGACAATATTAAATATTGTAATTCTTTTATTTTTCCAGACCTTTGCACAATCTCCGGGAACTGCAAGAAGAATTATTCTCGATTGTAATAAAAAGCCTCTGCGTTCTGTTCTGGAAGATATAAAAGCTCAATCGGGAATAAATTTTATTTACCGGGATGCTCTGGTAGATAATATAAATATTACCTGCAGGATCGAAAGTAGTTTACCGGAGAAAGCCGTTAAGAAAATTCTGAAAGAGCATAATCTTTCCTATAAAATTTATGATCAAAACTATTTCGTCCTTTTCAGGAAAAAGGAAGCAACACAGAATAATTATAAGGCTGTAATTTTAAAGAAAGATATTCCGGATACGAATGCAGGTATTTTATCAAAGCCTGTTTTAATTTCCAGTCTTTCACCTGTTTATCCGCAGGAGGCTCTGAAAAACAGAATTGAAGGGAAAGTTGCTATAAAATTCTATGTTACTAAAGATGGTAATGTTACAGATACATTTATCGAATCAACTTCCGGCTCGGATATACTTGATTCAGCTACGTCCGAGTATGTTCGAAAGCTAAAATTTACCCCGGCACAAACAAGTGGGACCCCGCGAAATGTCTGGATGACCATGAGTTTTGAATATCTTTTTCAGGATAAATAATTTTTCTTGGGTGTAGATGTTTTTAGTTTTAATAGTTTTATAGTTGCTTGCCTGTAAGTTTTTTAGCGAAAAAAATCATAAACTGTTATAACAAAAATTTAAAGCTATTGAAGAAAAATTTTTATGCCGGGACGAAGTTTGATAATTTCCATTATCAGTTTATTTATTTTCTCTTCGGCGTCAGCCAATTTATTGATAATTTAAATTTGTTTGCGGTTCCCCTCCGGATAAATAGATAAGTTTTTAAAATATGGAGTGTAAAATTATGAAATTACTTTTGTTCAATGCTATATCAGTTAGCC
>MGZZ01000122.1:27017-35059 GCA_001802795.1 Ignavibacteria bacterium GWC2_36_12
TGGCTTTTAGCAATCCCGGTTTGTTTGAAGGACAAACAAATGTCGGCAGCATTAATTTACTGGGTTCCGTTGAATATAATTTGGCAAATAATACATATCGCATAACAGGTAGTGGAGAAAATATTTGGGGAAACGAAGATGCTTTTTTTTATGTGTGGAAAAAAGTTAACGGTGATTTAGAACTTACTGCCGATATTGAATGGATAAGTGAGAGAAAACATGAACATCGCAAAGGCGGATGGATGATTCGTGCAGGGTTAGGAGCGGATGATCCTTATGTTGATTTCATGTCTCATGGGGATAGTTTAATTTCTCTTCAATATAGAAAAACAAAAGGCGGTACTACGCTCCAGGTTCAATCGCCGGTTAAAGCTCCGGCTACTATGTTACTTGAACGGCATGGTAATCAGTTCACCTTATCTTTAACAAAAGATGGTAAATTTTATCCTGTCGGCACAATTTCAGTTGAGTTAAAAGGTGAGGTTTATGCTGGTTTAGTAGTATGCTCGCATGATTCAACTGATTCCCAAACAGCTATTTTTTCTAATGTAAGCTTTAATGAGACAGATAATATTCCTTATGATAAAAGAATTGTAGAAAGTACACTCGAAATTATCGATATAGATTCAGGAGTAAGAAGTATTGTTCGCCGTGCAAAAGAACATTTTGAGGCACCTAACTGGAGTCGTGACGGAAAAACATTTTTATATAATAGTAATGGTAAGATTTATACTCTGTCTGTAAGTGGTGGAAATCCGGAATTATTAAACACGGACTTTGCACTTAGATGTAATAATGATCATGGACTTTCTCCTGATGGTAAACAGCTCGTTATTAGTCACCATCCGGAAGATGGAAAATCAAGGATTTATATTTTACCTGCTGAAGGAGGAGAACCAAAACTTGTTACAGAATTTGGTCCCTCGTATTGGCATGGCTGGTCTCCCGATGGAAAGACACTTGCTTATTGTGCAGAAAGAAATGGTGAATACGATGTTTACTCAATTCCTGTCGAGGGAGGTGAGGAAACGCGTTTAACAACCGCAACCGGACTTGATGATGGTCCCGATTATTCGTCCGACGGGAAATATATTTACTTCAATTCGGTAAGAACAGGTCAAATGAAAATATGGAGAATGAAAACCGATGGATCAGAGCAGATACAAATAACTCCTGATGATGAATATGGCGATTGGTTTGCTCATCCTTCTCCCGACGGTAAATGGATTGTTTTTCTTTCATTTGACAAGAGTGTTGAAGGTCATCCGCCAAATAAAGATGTAGTTTTAAGAATTATGCCTGCTTCAGGCGGCGAGCCAAAAATTTTAGCAACTCTTTTCGGTGGACAGGGAACGATCAATGTTCCATCATGGTCTCCCGATAGCAAAAAAGTCGCTTTTGTTAGTTACAGGTTAGTTGCACCGTAATAATTCAGAAATGAAAAATAAGAAGATAGAATCAGAGTAAATAGATCGGGTAAGCAGGATGAAGAGTTTAATTCCCGGTGAAAGTGTCATAAATAAAATTTTAGTTATTAGAAATCAAAAGGTAATTCTTGATAGAGACCTTGCTGTTCTGTATAACGTTTAAAAGACTTTATGTTCGAGCTTACAAATAAAGAGTTTATTGATTGGAGATCACAAATTGTGATGTCCAAATCGGATAATAAGGGTTTAAGACATCGTCCTTACGCCTTTACTGAACAAGGAGTAGCGATGCTTTCTTCAGTATTAAAAAGTGAAAGAGCAATTGAAGTCAATATTTTAATAATGCGCGCATTTGTCAGGCTTAGGGAAATTATTTCGACGCACAAGAAAGTGGAAGAAAAATTAAAAGACCTTGAAAACAAATTAAAAGAACGCGATGATCAGATAATACAAATAATTCAGATTATCAATCAATTAATTGCTCCTGTAGAAAAACCAAAAAAAGAAAATTAGTTTTACTCTTGATTAAATAACATACCAGAAAATATTTATAAAAAAGGAGATAGGAAATGGATAAATCTAATTACTCAAGGAAAGATTTTCTTAAGTTAATTGGATTAGGAACTGCCGCTTTAACACTACCTAATATTCCGCTCTTTGCCGATCCGAAGTACAAACCTAAAATTGGAATTCAGTTATACACCGTGCGTAAAGCTATCGAAAAAAATTTCGAGGAATCGGTTAGAAAGATAGCAGAGACGGGTTACTTAGGAATTGAGACTTATACTCTTCCAGAGAATATCACACTTAAACGTGCCGGTAAAGTTTTTAAAGAGGCAGGATTAAAGATTTTTTCTATGCACTCTGAACTACCTGTTGGTGAAAACAGGGATCTTGCTCTGAGAATGGCAAATGCTTATGACTGCGATCTTGTTCTGTATCACGGCTGGCCGGAGGAGGACAAATTCAATACAATGGAAGCAACAAAACGAACTGTCGAAACATATAATGAAATTGCAGCATTTCTAAGATCAAAAGGATTACGCTTTGGGCTTCATAATCACTGGTGGGAGTTCGAAAAAACCGGTTATGGAATTTATCCTTTTTATTATTTATTAGAGAATCTCGATGAGGAAGTTGTTTTTGAAGTTGATACTTACTGGGCAAAAGTTGCCGGAATGGATCCTGCAAAAGTGGTAAGTGATTTTGGAAAGCGCACCTCGTTGCTTCACATAAAAGATGGTCCGGCAGTAAAAGGAGACCCGATGTACAAGCACGTTCCTGCCGGCGAAGGTACTTTGGATTTTCCTTCAATTGTTAAAGCAGGTGGAGAAAATATTAAATGGATGATTGTAGAGTTTGATGAATATGATAAAGATATTTTTGACGGAATTAAGAGAAGTTATGATTATCTTACTAAAAATAATTTAGCTGAAGGAAAAGTTTGAAAGTTCAAGTGAAATTCATTACAAAAAATCATTGATAATAAATGACAATTGACTGATGAAGGTTGATCAATTACTAATACAAAACCAATGAGGTGACATTTGAAAGTACTATTCATCGGCGGAACAGGGAACATAAGCACATCAGTCAGCAAGTTATGTGTTGAACGAGGTATAGATTTATACCTATTAAACCGCGGGACAAGAAAAGTAGAAATAAATGGCGCGAAAACTATTTCAGGAGATATTTCAAATCCCGGAATAGCAAATATTTTAAAAGATCATAACTGGGATTCGGTAGTTAACTGGATAGCATTTACAAAAGAAGATGTTGAAAGAGATATTAATTTATTTCGAAACAAGACGAAACAATACATTTTTATAAGTTCTGCATCAGTTTATCAAAAACCTCCCTCGCATCCTGTAATTACAGAATCTACTCCTTTATATAATCCAATCTGGGAATATTCACAAAATAAAATTGCCTGTGAAGAAAAATTGAACAAAGCATATCGTGATGAGAATTTTCCGATAACGATTGTTCGCCCCTCATTAACCTACGATACAGTAATTCCTTTTCCGATCGGGGGCTGGACGGAATACACCATTATTGATAGAATAAAAAAAGGTAAAAAAGTAATTGTTCATGGTGATGGTACTTCACTCTGGACAATAACACATGCAGAAGATTTTGCAAAAGGATTTGTTGGTTTAATAGGACATCAGCAGGCGATTGGACATGCATTTCATATTACTTCCGATGAGATATTAACCTGGAACCAGATTTGTGAAGCGGTTGCCGATGCGGTTGGTGTAAAGGCAAACATAGTTCACATTTCTTCCGACTTTATTTGTGAGAACGAAAATTCTTTATTAGCATCTTTACTCGGAGATAAGTCTCACAGTGCAATTTTTGACAATACAAAAATCAAAACATTTGTTCCCGGCTTTTGTGCAACGATCCCATTCAGCCAGGGAATAAAAAGAACATTAGCATGGTTCGGTGCAGATCCTAAAAGGCAAAATATAAAAAAAGAAACTGATGAAATGATTGATAGAATAATAAGAAAGTATGAAAAGAACCTGAGTTAAAATGGGTTTAGTCTAAAAAAGAATACGTTTTGTTGAAAGTAGTAAAACCATATAGAGGATTTACATAGTATGGATAGACGAGATTTTATAAAAACAAGTGCAGGAGTTGTTGCTGCAATGTCTCTACCTGCATTAGAAGCAGGTACTTTATCTGAATTGCAAAAGCCTGCCTGGAAGTTTCCACGTTACAGAGGATTTAATCTTACACAAAAAACTGGAGGAGTTGGACCCAGAAGAAAATTTGAAGAAGAAGACTTTGAGATTATGGCGGACTGGGGATTTGATTTTGCACGTATTCCAATGTCTTACTGGAACTGGTCTTCTAAGGATGATTGGTTCACTATTGACGAAGACGTTATGAAGGATATTGATGAAGTAATAGAATTAGGAAAGCAGTACAATGTACATGTAAACCTTAACTTTCATCGTGTGCCTGGCTATTGTATAAACGGGCGCGACCAGGAACCTGTTGATCTTTTTGAAGACACTCCTGAAAATATGCAAAAAGCTCTTGACGGTACAGTTTATCACTGGAGATATTTTGCAAAACGGTATAAGGGCATTCCGAATTCTCAGCTAAGTTTTGATCTTATAAATGAACCTCCGAAGAATACTAATGAACCTCGCTATATAGAAATAATTAAAGCATTAACCGCGGGGATAAGGGAAGAAGATCCTGAGCGTCTTATAGTTGCAGATGGAAAAGATATTGGCAGAAATCCTATTCTGGGTATATCCGATATTATTTCTGTTCAGAGTACACGCGGGTATGATCCGATGAGTGTAAGTCATTATACTGCCACCTGGGTTCCCGAAGATGAGTTCGAAACTTTTAATTTTCCAACCTGGCCTATAAAAGGTGATGACGGAAAGCTCTGGGATAAAGTTGCATTGAAGGAAAAGCTGATTGGCAGATGGCAGCCGCTTATAGATCAGGGAGTAAGTGTTCATGTTGGGGAATGGGGCTGTTATAATAAAACTCCGCACGATGTAGTACTAAGCTGGATGAAAGATATACTTTCCCTCTGGAAAGAAGCAGGCTGGGGATACGCTATGTGGAATCTGAAAGGAGCCTTTGGCGTTCTTAACAGTGAACGTGCCGATGTAAAATATGATGACTACAAAGGTCACAAGCTCGATAGGGAAATGCTGGAACTACTTAAAGAATATTAGCCAGTTGCTATCTTTATATCCTTCATATCGTTTAAAGTAAATGAAGTGATATAAAGAGTGGTTGACCTATCTTTCAAAGATTAGTATATTAAAAAATAAATTCCTGCAAACCATCAATCTGTCTGAAAAATAAGGAGAATCTATGTCTGAATTTCCAGTGAGGTCGGTAAAATATGTTTTCTTTCTTTACGTCTTTGTTCAGGTATCGTGGATTAATGCCCAACCGGTATCAACGCGTTCTGATATTGAAATAAAAGAATTGGCAACATCGAACAGCAGTTCGATCCGGGTTATTTATGATCCTTCTACGAGTAATTTATTTACTCTTGAAAATGACGGAGATATTAAGCGGGTTAATTTTGCATCTGACAGCAACAGTGTAACCTTTACAACTGTGTACAGAACTGCTAACCATGGCTTAACAAGACCACTCGGAATGGAGTTTAGTTCTGATGGTACATTATTCCTGATAGGAAATGAAACTAACCAATCTAATAATCAGCTTGGAACCGGAGTTATTGTTAAAGGAGTCCCGGTCAGTCCAGGTAGTGAAGATCGAACCTGGTCGATTATAGCTCAAACTGTCGAATACTCATATGGTTTTACTTACAATCACCGGATGAGCGGAATTGCTATCGATCCGAACGGAGAATATATCTATGTAAACAGCGGTGCACGGACGGATCATGGAGAAGAGCGGGAAGGTTTGCGTGAAGTTGGTCTTACTTCAATTATTTTAAAGCTGCCTATAAATGGTGATAATATTGTTTTACAGGATGACAGAGAATGGCTCAGGACAAACGGGTATCTTATGGCGGAAGGAATCAGGAATGATTTTGATTTTGCTTATAACGCGGTTGGAGATTTATTTTCTGTAGAGAACTCAGGTGATAGAGACGATCCTGAAGAAATGAACTGGATTCGTGAAGGACATCATTACGGATTTCCATGGCGGATAGGCGATAATAATACTCCGCAGCAATATAGTCCATATGATCCTATGAACGATCCCCTGTTAAACCCGAACACGTGGGGTGGTGGTAACTTGTATGCAACTTTTTATAATGATCCCGATTACCCGCTTTCTCCGGAAGGTGTTAGCTTTACTGATCCGGTAATGAACGAAGGTCCGGATGCCGATAAATTCCGCGATACAGTATCGGGAGATCCTAAAGATGCAAGTAACCTTAGTGTTGCAATCGGAACATTTACGACTCACCGCTCACCTAATGGAATTGTCTTTGATAAAGATTCTGTTCTTGTTGAAGATTTAGCAGGAGGTGCTTTTGTTATTAGCCTTAATGCAAGCAGCTTAGCTTTTCCTTTGGGCGATACAGGAGAAGATTTGTTGCATATGACTTTAACAAAGAATGGTGAGGAAAGTTATACGGCGCATACAACAAAACTTGTCACAGGTTTTAATGCACCGCTTGGTATCGAGTTAGTAGGGAACAGGCTCTTTATTATAGAAACAGGATTGTGGAGCGGGAACAATAATCACAAGTTATGGGAGATAATTTTGCCAACAGAAGAAACTGTAGATGTCGAAACAGAATCAAAGCTTCCATCAGTTTTTGAGCTTTTACAGAATTATCCTAACCCGTTTAACACAAATACCAAAATTAAATTCGCAATTCCTCCTGTCCCTTCGGGAAAATCGTCATTCGTAAATCTTAAAGTTTATAATGTTTTGGGATACGAAGTAAAAACTCTGGTTAATGAAAATAAACCGGCTGGTACTTATGATGTAGAATTTGACGCTTCGTCACTTCCGAGCGGAGTTTATTTTTATAAGTTAGATATTCCGGGTCAATCACCAATAACCCGCAAAATGGTTTTAATGAAGTAGTCCTTTTTGTAGGGACACGCGATCGCGTGTCCCTACTGTAATTGTAAATCCTCTCCAATTCCCTGCAGATTATTATAACATATTTTTTTATTTTATATGTGAATTATTTGTCTATACATTCAAAGCCGCACAGTTAAAAGAAGAAAAAACAAAACCAGATTAAAAAAGATATTCTGGAGAGATTGAACTTATGGGATTAAAAGAAAAAAAGAACTTTAACGATAAATTAAAAAAGTGGGAAGAATATAAGGAGGTCATCTCTAACAGGGAAATTGAGTACTCTAATCTTTTAAGAAATAAATATGAAGAAAAATTTAATGCTATTAAAAAAGAATTCATAACGTATATTGAAGCATATGATCTAAAATATGTTAAAAGACAAACTTTTATAGAAGCTGATTTAGAAAACAGTTTAAAATTTAGAATAGATTATGAACAGCCTAAGCTTACTAATGAATATAAATTTTTATTGAGTATTGTAGAAGAACAAAGAAGGCAATTCATTATCGTAATAAAGCCAAATTATAAAATTTATTTACCTTCCCTATTTAAACAGCGTCCTAAACCTCATTCTACTGAGCAAATAGATTTATTAATTGATCAAATTATAAAAGATAATGATTCTATTGATAGAGAACTTAATAAATTAAATAATCTTAATTTCAATTTGAGTTTTTATGCGAGTGATTATTCTCCTACTAAAACGGATGTTTCAAAGAATTACGATTCTTTGGTTGAAATTATTGAAACTATATTATCCAATAACTAGCATATAAATCATAAAAATTCCATATAATTGATGATTAAAAGTTCCTTTCCTAAAATTAAAATTATTAAGTAACTTGCATACAAAAAAATACCAATATATTTTTGTTTTCTTTCAATTATTAAAACGCTGTTGATAACTTGTGAATAACTAAATCAATTAACCCTTCTTAATGGCAAAAAATAGAAACACCAAATACGAATTAGAAAAGATAATTCCTGCAGATGTAAAACCACCAGCAGCCCCTGAAGTGGAAGCAGCAGTTTTGGGTGCAATGTTGATAGAAAAAG
>MGZZ01000122.1:35076-40059 GCA_001802795.1 Ignavibacteria bacterium GWC2_36_12
CAACTAATATTTTCTGCAATGGTTGCTCTTTTTGAAGCAGGGGAACCGGTAGATACACTAACAGTTTATGAAGAATTGCAAAAAAGAGAGCAGCTTGATGAAACAGGTGGAGCAGTTTACTTAAGCAAGATCTCACAGAATATATCTTCCGCTGCAAATATTGAATACCATGCAAAAATAATTTTAGAGAAAGAAATTCTACGCAACCTTATAACAAGCTCTCACGAAATTGCCCGTGCTGCTTATCAAGCAACTGAAGATGCATTTGATCTTCTTGACGAGGCTGAAAGAAAAATTTTCGAAATAACAGAATCTCATCTGAAAAGATCATTTACAGGAATGGATAAAGCTGTAAGAGAGGCTCTTGAATACATTGAAGCAATCCATTCAAAATCTAACATAAAGTTTTCTGTTCCCACAGGATTTTATGAGCTTGACGATATGCTTGGCGGTTTTCAGAAATCCGATTTTATAATAATTGCCGCAAGGCCTTCTATGGGCAAAACTGCATTCGCACTTTCACTTGCCCGTAATGCAGCGATAGATCATAAAATTCCTGTGGGCATTTTCTCTCTTGAAATGTCAACGATGCAATTAATAATCAGGCTACTTTGCGCGGAAGGAAGATTAAATGCTCACTTAGTAAGAACGGGAAAACTTCCGAGTGAAGATGGAATGAAACTGAGCAAAAATGCTCACAAGCTTATTGAAGCTCCTATTTATATTGATGATACACCTGCACAAACAGTTCTTGAGATAAGAGCTAAAGCCAGAAGGCTTAAGGTAGAAAAAAATATTGGCATGATAATAATAGATTATGTGCAACTGATGCAGGGACCAGCAAAAGCAGAAAGCCGTGAAAGAGAAATTTCTCATATCTCACGTTCGCTTAAATCTTTAGCAAAAGAATTAAATATCCCTGTTGTTGCACTTGCACAGATGAACCGTGCAGTTGAAGCAAGAACAGACAAGCGTCCGCAGTTATCAGACTTGCGTGAGTCAGGTTCTTTAGAGCAGGATGCAGATGTCGTAACTTTTCTCTACCGTCCCGAGTACTACGGAATAAAAACAGATCACGAAGGGAACTCGCTTGAAGGGGTTACAGAAATTATAATCGGGAAACAAAGAAACGGACCTACCGGTGAAGTAAGGCTTGCCTTTATAAAAGAATATGCCCGTTTTGAAAATCTTGCACACGCAAGACAACTCGAGGAATATTCAATCGTTCCAACGGATGAAGACATCATTTAAGACGGCAAATGGCAAAAGGCAAATGGCAAATGTCACACAGAACTTGTTTCAGGGTCTTACTAAATTATTATTAGCAATTTCACTTGTAACAACATCTTATTCTCAGATTTACACTCAAAAAGATGTTGAGGTTTGTAATTCTAAATTTTCTTTAGCAATTGACAAAAATCTTTCTGATAAACCTATTGGTGATATTATTGCTGAAATTGGAAAAAGTTTTACCGGGACTGATTATGAAGCTCAGGCTCTTGAAAAAAATGGGGAAGAGCAGCTTGTTATTGATCTTACCGGATTTGATTGCACGACTTTTCTTGAAAATGCTTTGGTATTTGCCCGTCTTGTAAAAAAAGGGAAAACCTCTTTTGAAGATTACCAGGCTGAACTTACTTATATAAGATACAGGGATGGCAGTATCGATCAATATCCTTCACGTCTTCATTATTTTTCCGAGTGGGTTTACGATAATGAAAAGAAGGGAATTGTAAATGATATTACTAAAAAAATCGGGGGGGAGCCTTTAAAATTTGATCTTAACTTTATGTCAACACATCCTGAAAGCTACAAACATCTTAAAGAGAATCCTGAGTTTATTCCTATTATAAAAGATCAGGAAAAAGAAATTTCGACCCGCACTTACTTTTACATTCCCGAAGAAAAAATCTCTTATATGGAAAATAAAATTCATAACGGGGATTTAATTGCTTTTACAACCAGCGTGAATGGTTTGGATATAGGGCATACCGGGATTGCAGTTAAAGAAAGCGATGGAAGAATCCATTTATTGCATTCACCAAATGTCGGTTATAAAGTTCAGATAACTGAAAACCCTTTAGCTGAGTATGTGAAAAAGATAAAGAGGCATACGGGCATTATAGTTTTAAAGGCTTCTGAGCCGGATGTTCTAAATAAAGAAAACTTCAAACTTGAAGAAGGCGACATGATTTTTCAGGATCTGGATTGTGGACCATTATGCGATGCAATTGAAAAAGTAACTGGCGGATTTAACGGAGCGAATTTCTCTCACATCGGTTTGTTGGTTAAGGATTCGTTAAATCAAATTGTAATTCTTGAGGCTATCGGAGATAAAGTTAAAACTACAGCGGTAGACAAATTTCTTAGCAGATCGTCTGATGCAGATGGAAATCCTAAAGTAATAGTTGGAAGAATAAAACCCAAGTATAAAAATATTATTTCTAAGTTTATCGAAGATGCTAAATCATACCTGGGTAAACCGTATGATGATGTTTATGTTATGGATAACGATTCTTATTATTGTTCAGAACTTATTTATCTCGCGGCTTTAAAAGCAAATAATGGAATACCCTTTTTCTATCTGAATCCAATGACGTTTAAAGACTCTGATACAAGAGATTTTAATCCGGCGTGGGTCGAGTATTATAAAAATCTTAATGTAAAAATACCTGAAGGAGAACCGGGAATAAATCCTGGAGGAATTTCATTATCTAACAAGATTGATATTGTTCATATTTATGGATATCCGGATGGATGGAATGGACGAATTAGATAAACCGTTAAAACGGTTATAACTATAGCTTTCGTTTACAACCCACGACTAAAGTCGTGGGAGAACCTTTAATCTTTTATTTAATCAAACTCTTCAGTACTTTTATATTCTCCACATCTTCAAGCTGTTCTTTTCCTTTAGGTGTTTCAAGAATTTTTGGGATGTGTTCCAATCGTTTGTCATTCATAATATTTCTAAAACCTTCTTTTCCAATAAATCCTTTTCCGATATGTTCGTGCCTATCGACACGGGAACCCAAAGCTTTTTTACTGTCATTCATATGAAAACATTTTAACAGATCGAGCCCAACAATATCATCAAACTCTTTAATTGTTTTTTCGTATCCTTCAGGAGATTTAATATCATAGCCGGCTGCAAAAACGTGAGCGGTATCAATACAAACAGACACCCTTTCTTTTTCACCGACAAGATCGATCATTTCTCTTACCTGTTCAAAGCTGTAACCTAATGCTGTACCTTGTCCAGCAGTGACTTCAATCATACTACTAACTTTAAATCCTTTTGTTTTTTCATGAGCAATGTTAAGAGATTCTGCAATTAATTTTATTCCTTCTTTTTCTCCTGTACCTCCGTGCGCTCCCGGATGAAAATTTAAATATGGAATTCCAAGCTGTTCGCATCTGTTTAATTCATCAATATATGCAACGCGGGATTTCTCAAGAATTTCAGAAGAAGATGCACAAAGATTAATAAGATAAGAATCGTGGACTACAGTAAACCTGATGCCTGAAGCAGAGAGTTTAGTTTTGAAGTCATATATTTCTTTTTCAGAAAAAGGTTTTGCAGCCCACCTGTTATTGTTTTTGCTGAATATCTGCATAGCTGTGAAACCGAGTTTGTCAGCAAGATTTACGGCAGAAGCTACTCCGCCCGAAGTTGAAGTGTGAGCCCCAAGTAATAATTTTTCTTTATTTATCATTATATCCTTTTTTAAGGTTGAATTTTGAATGTTAAATGTTGAATGGGAAATGATTTATAATTCAAAATTTATAATTCAAAACTCAAAATTTCTTTAATTGATTCATCGACACTTTTAAGTTTTATTCCGTACGATTGCAATTTTTCTGTATTCATTGAAACATCTGCAACCATAGGTAAATCTTTAAACTCGTTCATAGAAATTTTTTCTATTAATGATTTATCAAAACCTGCATTGTCACAGAGTATCTCTCCTAATTGAACACGCGAAAGTCTTTCTCTCCCGCCCGTATTAATTATTTCATTCTTTATATCACCCTTACAAAGGCTGCTGATGATTTTTGCTGCTTCAATAAGAGAAAGTGGAGTTCTGAACTGATCGTAAAAAAGCTTTACTTTCTTATGGTTCGTTAAATCTTCATGCATTTGTGAGAAATGATTTTTAGAATGACTCAATCCGAAACCGTATAACAAAGCCATTCGTAATATCAGATAGTTGTCGAATGTTTCCTGAATCTTAACTTCTCCCATCAGTTTTGTTTCTGCATAAATAGAAATGGGGATAAGTTTTGCATCTTCTTTTAACATAGAACCGCGGTATCCTGCATAAACCAAATCCGTCGAAGTATAAATTAATTTAGCTTTATACTTTTCACACAACTCCGCAATTTGCTTTGTCGCAGTAACATTTACTGCATAAACAATTTTAGGATTTAGTTTACCGGCATCCTGTGGATTTGAGATAGACGCAGCGTGAATTACAATATCCGGCAAGAAGTTTTCAAAGATTTTTTCGAGCCGGTGTGTTTTGGTTATATCTGCTTTAACACTTTTGAAATCTATACAATTACCAATATTTTTATTGTACAAGGTAAGAATATCATTATTTTTTGAGAGCTCAACGTTAAGATATTGCCCTAAAAGTCCGCTTCCGCCCGTTATTAAAATTTTCACTTATAATTTATGTTATTGTTGAATTTTGATGTTAATATATAATGAAAATTTAAGAATGTAAAAAAATCCTGATGTAGGCTTTAAAGACAATAATTATTGACTTAACCGGTTATACGCTTTTCCATAATTTTGACTTCAGTGATGGCTGAATTCCTTTGCTTTTTCTAAGTGCCTTTGTAACTTTGTTGACTATTAATTATGGATATTATGAAGTTTAAATCGATTGTTGCAATATTAGTCTTAGTGGCGGCAACAACCCTGTATGGTCAAAACAAGAAATATTTTGATACTCCATTTGGCGGCGGCGGCGGTTA
>MGZZ01000122.1:40066-41584 GCA_001802795.1 Ignavibacteria bacterium GWC2_36_12
GGCTGGTATTTTCCCAACCTTGAGTCACTGAATAAAGAATTAACATCCATCGGTTTACCTAAGCTAAGTGAAAGCGGATTTTACTCATCCGGCGGCGCGGGGTTTATTTATATCGGATTTGTTGATTACCTGAGAATCGGCGGAATGGGTTTCGGCAGTTCTGCATCCGAAACTTCAGCACGTGACGTAAATGGTTTTACGAAAGAAGTAATGTACAATCTCAGTGGTGGAGGAGTTACCATGGAATATTCTCTTCCTTTTATAAGAAATATAGCAGTATCTACCGGATTTGTTTTTGGAGGAGGCAGCATTGGAATAGATGTTTATAATAATAATGGGAATTTTTCCTGGGATAATATTTGGGATGATGTTCAGAATACTTCCGCACAAAATGTGAAGCACTCTTTAAGCAAAAGCTTTTTTATTTTTGCACCGACTTTAAATGTTGATATCCCTCTTTACAGATTTGTTTCTTTCAGGATTGGGGCTGGTTATCAAATAACTTTTGGCGGTGATTGGAAAGCTGATAACGATAAAGATATTTCAAATGTTCCTTCGGATCTTAACGGGAATACGTTTTTTCTCCAATCCGGTATATTTATAGGGTTCTTCTCATTTTAATATGAAAATCAGATGAAAAATATTCTTGTTACAGGCGGGGCAGGATTTATCGGAAGCAATTTTATCAATTACATTCTTAATAAGAGAGATGATTATTTTATAGTTAACCTCGATAAATTAACCTATGCCGGTAATCTTGAAAACTTAAAGCCTTCGGAAAAGAAAAAGAATTATCATTTTATTAAAGGAGATATTGTTAATTACGAACTTGTTGATTACATATTTCACAAATATGATATTAAATATGTAATTAACTTTGCTGCCGAATCGCATGTGGACAGAAGTATTTTAGGTTCTGAAATTTTTTACAGAACAAATGTTATTGGTACAAATATTCTGCTTGAAGTCTCCAGAAAATATGAAGCGGAAAGGTTTTTACAAATCTCAACGGACGAAGTTTACGGTAGTCTTGGTACAGAAGGGCTTTTTACAGAAACAACTCCATTATCTCCCAACAGCCCTTATTCTTCCAGTAAAGCTGCAGCAGATATGATGGTTCAGGCTTTCTATCATACCTATGGATTACCTGTTTTGATTACAAGATGTTCAAATAATTACGGTTCATACCAGTTCCCGGAAAAACTTATTCCTCTGATGATTATAAATTGTTTAAATGATAAAGAACTTCCTGTATATGGCGACGGAATGAACGTGAGAGACTGGATCTATGTTATAGATCATAACAGGGCGGTTGAAACTGTTTTTGAGAATGGTAAACCCGGTGAAGTATATAATGTTGGTGCAGAAAATGAAATGCCGAATATTAAGATCGTAGAATTAATAATTGATCACTTGAATAAATCCAGAGGTTTAATTCGGTTTGTTAAAGATAGACCAGGGCACGATAAGCGATATGCAATTGACGCGGGTAAAATAAAAAATGAGCTGGGATGGCAA